>CALDTJ010000654.1 GCA_937924145.1 uncultured Saprospiraceae bacterium | reverse complement strand
TTCTTTTTTCTTAATTCAAAATTCTTTCCTAAGTAAACTTTTCTAACCATTTCATCTGCAGCTAATTCTTCAGCAGTGCCTGCTTTCAAAATATTTCCTTCAAACATTAGGTAGGCTCGGTCGGTGATAGATAATGTTTCTTGGACATTATGGTCGGTAATTAGAATACCAATATTTTTAGTTCTCAACTTGTCAACAATCCCTTGAATATCTTCTACGGCAATTGGGTCAATTCCTGCGAAAGGTTCATCTAGTAAGATAAATTTAGGGTCAGTGGCTAAAGCACGAGCAATTTCTGTTCTTCTTCGCTCCCCTCCAGACAAAGTATCTCCATTACTTTTTCGTACTTTTTCTAAGTTAAATTCATCAATAAGGCTTTCTAACTTATCTGCTTGTTCCTGCTCATTTAAATCGGTCATTTCTAATACAGCCTTCAAATTATCTTCTACACTTAATTTTCTAAAAACAGAAGGCTCTTGTGGTAAGTAACCAATACCATTTTGAGCCCTTCGAAACATAGGTAGGCTCGTAATGTCCTCCTGATCCAAAAATACTCTACCACTATTTGGTTTAATGAAACCGACGACCATGTAAAAGGTAGTCGTCTTTCCGGCACCATTAGGGCCTAATAGCCCAACGATTTCTCCTTGGTTCACCTCTACAGAAACGCCTTTGACGACGGTTCTTCTACCATAAATTTTGACTAATTGCTCTGATCTTAATTTCATTGATTAGCTATTTTTACAAAAGTAAAAAATAAACGATGAACAAGGGCAAAAAAGTAGTTGTTAAGGAGTTAATGATGGGTTAAATCATAACCAATTTAATATTGTAATTTTGCAAATTATTTTATAGTTCGTTGACCGCAGTACTTGTCAAAGAATGATTTTTATAAAAAACGAATTGGATGGCTACAGAAAATACGAAACGTACAGATGTTAATCAATTAGGCGAATTTGGCCTAATAGATCACTTGACAAAGAATACCAAGCTAAATAATATTTCATCGGTCAAAGGCATTGGAGATGATGCAGCGGTGATTGATAATGGAAAATTACAAACGGTAGTTTCTACGGATATGCTAGTAGAAGGCATTCATTTTGACTTAATGTATTCTCCACTTAAGCATTTAGGGTACAAATCAGTTGTCGTAAATGTCTCAGACATTTATGCAATGAATGCAACGCCAAAGCAAATAACCGTTTCAATAGCCATTTCTAACCGATTTTCAGTAGAGGCATTAGAAGAATTTTATGCGGGTGTAGAAGAGGCCTGTAAGAAATACAAGGTAGATTTAGTTGGAGGAGATACGACGTCTTCTCCTAAAGGATTATATATCAGTATCACTGCGATTGGACAAGCAGCACCAGAAAAGATAGTTTACAGAAATACGGCAAAAGTCGGAGACATTATTTGCGTGACGGGTGATTTGGGTGCGGCATATTTAGGATTGCAATTACTAGAAAGAGAAAAGCAATTATATCTTTCTAATCCAGGAATGAAGACTGATTTAGAAGGGCAAAACTATTTGGTTGGGCGACAATTAAAACCAGAGGCAAGAAAAGATACGATTGAAATTTTTGCTAAAAATAATTTAGTCCCTACTTCTATGATTGATGTATCTGATGGATTAGCATCAGAACTTTTTCATATTTGTACCCAATCAAATGTAGGTGCTTTTATCGAGGAAAAAGGCGTACCGATTCACGATGATACGCAGTTAATGGCGATTAAATTTAAGTTAGATCCGATCACTTGTGCCTTGAGTGGTGGCGAAGATTATGAATTATTATTTACAATCAAACCTAGTGATATTGACAAGGTGAAATTTTTGCCCGATATGTATATTATTGGAGATATTGTGGAGCAAAAAGACGGGGTGAAATTGCATACAACTGGTGGGAATATTCATCCGATTAAGGCGCAAGGTTGGCAACACTTTGGAAAATAAAATACCTGCGAGCCCTCGAAGGGCTGGCAGATATTGCCTTACAAAAAAAATTAGAATAAACTCTATTTGATACTTGCCAAACAGGAGTATACTATCACATTAAAGCCTTAATAATCAAGCCCAACTTCTTACCTCCCTCATTCGCAATAGCAATCATTTCTGGTATGGTCGAGCTTTCAATATTTTCCGTCGGATAACATTTATTTGAAACAACTGAGATGACCATAATCGGTAAACTCATGTGTTTAGCAACGATTACTTCTGGGACAGTAGACATCCCTACCACATCTCCACCAATCCTGTTTAAAAAGTCGTATTCAGCAGGCGTTTCTAAATTTGGCCCTTGCAATGCTACGTAGACACCTTCGTGTGCTCGAAATCCATTTACGGTAGCAATTTCTAGTGCTTTTTTATTCAAACCTCTATCATAAGTATCTAACATTTCAGGGAATCGAGGCCCTAATCGTTCATCATTCACACCCCTCAGCGGGTTTTCAGGTTGAAGATTCACATGATCTCTGATGAATACCAAATCACCTGCGAAAATATGAGGACTAGTACTGCCAGAAATATTCGAAATAAATAAACGTTCGATTCCTAGAAATTTCAAAACTCTAACAGGGAAAGTCACTTGCTGCATGGAGTAACCTTCATAGTAATGAAAACGGCCTGCCATTGCTACTACTTTTTTACCATCAAGATACCCTAAGATTAATTTGCCTTTATGGGTCTCAACGGTAGAAATAGGAAAGTGAGGAATATCTTTATAGTCAATTTCAGCAACCCGTTCTATCGCATCTGATAAGTCGCCCAAACCTGTTCCTAAAATAATTCCATATTGAGGTTCAAAATCCGTAATAGTTCGAATATAACTGACGGCCTCTTGTATTTGATCGTATAACATTAGTTGATTTATCGGATAACAGAAACAGGCATTCTTCGATCAAAATTCCCCTTAATAACGGGAGATTGACGACTGCCTGTATAACTGCGTACTTTATGATAAGTAAAATCGAATAGTTCTTGGACAGAGACGATATTATCTTTGTTCATATCTGCCTCGCCTTTCAATCCTCTGATTAAGAAATGACTAAAAACACCTTGTCGCAAACCAGAAGATTCTAGCGAAGTCTCACTAGATTTAGAAGATAAAATTAAAGCAGAACCAGGACTTGATTGTGCTAATGCCTCGTAATATTTCAATACTGCATTATTCGCATCTGCACCTTTCATCGCCAATAGTCCACCAGAATGACAGGCATCAGCGATACAGATTTTATATTTCGCAGGACTTCTATCTAAAATATCTTTTATTTCTTCGTGGTAAATTCGATTATCAAAACCATCAAAATCACTAGGCAAGAAAGCGCCTGGCAAACCATGTCCAGAAAAATAAAGCATAACTAAATCATTCGAGCCTGCTTTGGTAAAAACTTCATTTAGGGTATTCAAAATGCGCTCTTTGGTAGCATCCTCGTCAATCAAAATGCGCATATTATCATCGGATAAAGCACCACCTTCTGGACTTTTTAGAAATGCATACATTCGATAAGCATCATCGTCTGTAAACTTCAAAGTAGGCATGTGATTATAAGTAGCTACACCAATGACAACTGCCCAAACTTTCATTTCTTCATGTACTTGAGCATTTTGTTTGATAGTTGGTGCAGGTTGAAAAGGATTGGCATCGCCTACGTGGACACTAGCTTTCCAGTAGCCCGAAATTTGCTTTCCATCGCTCAAAGTCAACACACCTTGACCTTCAAAATAGCCATTTACCCAATCACCTTTATAAACATCTCCGTTAGCATAGCGAATAGTTCCTTTGCCGTGTGCTTGTTCTCCTTGAAAACTACCTTCATACTTAGCACTACGATCTTTATAAATGTAAACACCATAGCCATCTACACAATTTCCAGAGACGCAACCTTCATCATCTGCGGATTTAGCGGCTAAATTATCGGTTTCTCTACGAGGATCACCGTTTAATAGACGTTCGATATCAACAGTATTCCCATTAGCATCTAGGGCTTTGCCTTTGATCCAGTTTCCTGCCCATTCTTTTTTATTAGGTAGTACTTTTTTTCCTTTTCCATGTGGGTATCCGTTTTTCCAATTTCCTTTGTATATGCTACCATTGGAGTAGGTACACATTCCCCAGCCATTCATTTTGCCATTTTGAAAGTCACCGATATACTTAGCACCACTTGGATAGGTGTAAGTTCCGGTGCCATCAATACAGTTGCCAGAAATACATTGAGAAAATAGATAAAGAGGAGCGATTAAGGTTAGCGCAAAGCTAATTAAGTGTCTGTGATTCATAGAAAGTGTTGTGGGAGTAAATCGTTGTTCTTATCTATACAACGATTTTTTTGATAAATAGTCTATTTCCCGCGTGCTTTTTTTTACAAATTTCTATAAAATTAGACGTTTTGTCGGAAGTATAACTCGGATTAGTCGTAAAAGGTAGTGCTTAATTTAATTACGCCTAACTTATAACTTATTTTTTAACACTTTTGCTTTTTCTCCATAAAATTGGCTATTACCAATTAGTTCAGAAAGCATTTGTTTTGCAGCAATTTTATCTTTGTTTTTGATATGAGCTAAAGCCAAATACCAAGTCGCATCTTCATAAAGATTGGTATCATTAATTCTCACTCTTTCTAAGAAGTAGATAGCAGTAGCTAAGTCATTTTCTTCTAGTTGAGCAATACCGTGTAAAAAGTTAGCGTAGTAATTTTCTGGTTGAATTTTGTGGTAAGCTTTAAAATGCGGGATACTTTCTTTATAATTTCCAGCGGTGTAATGATCAATGGCTGCTTTTAAATCTTTTGGTAAAGTGATATTATTATATTCTTCGGTTCCATCTCCCCTCATAGTCATATCAGGAATATCATAGGCTTGGAAGTTTTCGTCGTATAACCGTTCATTGGCAGTATCTTTCCAATAGAAAAAAGCGGCAGCACCTGTTATGGGCAGTAATATGCCTGCGGCAATTCTTGATATAAAAAGCCTTCTTGTCGTATTTCGGCGCTGATTGACCGTCTCAAAGAGTGCTTCTTTAAGGTCTTCAATGTCTTCGTCAACGCCTAATTCATTAACCGTTGAGAAACTATCCTTTACTTCATTACATAAATTACAAGTTTCAAAATGGTTAGAAAAGACCATTTTATCTTGCTCACTCACCTCATTTCCAAGATAAGCTTTAATCTCTGCCAATGACAAACATTGGTTATTGGAATCAATCCGTTTCATCAGGTAAAAGTTATAACCATAAATTAATCCGTGTTCACGTTTATAGTCCTGTTTCGTCGATTATATTAAATGATTACGATTGTTGAATTTAGGGTTTTCTGGGTAGATTATTTTGCTCTATCAAATTACTACTCATTACTTCGTCAATTTTTTTCTCAAATTATTCTTAGCATGTTGGATATAGCTTTTTACTTCTTTATCTGTAAAGCCAGTAATTTCCGCAATTTCTTTATAACTCTTCTTTTCGTAATAGAATAATTTGATACAAGTTCGATGATGATCTTTTAAAGAATTTAAAGCATTTTCTAATGCAGATTTGGTAGCGACATCATCTTCCTTTTGTATTAGATGCAGCAAATGATCATTTTCCACACTATTTTGTGAATTTCTTTCAATATCACTCCATTCACTTAGTTTTTGTGATTGAGTATTTTCTTTTCGATGATAATAATTGCACTCATTTCTAGTGATCGTATGAACCCAATTTCCAAAATTTTCGACTTCTGTACTAGGCAAGTTTTTTAATACTTTCTCGAAGACCATCATCACAACATCTTTACTAGCCTCGCGATCTTTCATGTTTTTTCGCGCAATGATATATACCTTATCAACGTATCGTTGAAAAAGTTCGGCTACACAGACTTCCTTTCCGGTTTGTTTGTACAATTGGATTAGTGACTCATCAGAATGATGTTGGTAGGCGTTTTCTCTTGTATGTTTTCGAACAAAAAGCATTAAAACAATATTCTCCTATTTTATTTAGGTGTTCAATGTTACAAAGATAGTTTTTTTTAGGTCGCAATGAAAATTTGTTGTTAAGTAATCGTAGTTATTTAGTTTCCAATATGATGGAGGGGTTATCCATATATGCTTGAAATAACTCAAAATACTTTCCTGTATGCCGACCATCTACTACTGCATGATGCGCCTGTACAGATAAAGGCATCAACATTTTATCTCCATCTTTAAAAGATTTACCCCAAGTAATTCTTGGTACAGAATCCGCTGGTGTATAATGCATAGCATGGGAAAAACTAGTAAAAGAAATCCAAGGTATAGAAGACATGAATAAATAATCATCCCTATGTTCTTCATCTTCAAGAGATGGATTGGTTAACATTTCCTCCATTATCTTTAAAGTATTTTTTAGAAACGGTTCAAATTCTTGATAATAATCAACCGTACAAAAACTAAAAACATCCGCCACTTCTGTATTGACAGTAAATGAAGGATGGACAGCAGGGTGTTCTAATATTTTCTCATTTCGGATTCGCCACCGAAATTCTGGGATTTCATTGGCGACTCTAGACAAAAAATAAACCATAGTAGGCGTAAAAGGGTAATCATTTGCCTTAATGAAACGGAGGAAACCGCTTATTTCAACATTAGCACAAATATTAAAATGGGGTTGATCCATATTTTTAAAAAAGTCAAAGTGCTTTTTTCTATGAGGATTTGACAGGTCAATGTATTTAGACATCTAGAAATAGGTTTATCTTTACGAAAAAATATTGGGTGCATTTCTTTTTTTGCCATTCCTTCCTTTTTAAGGGAAGGACAAAGGATGGGTTCATTAAAAAAGTAAAAAATGAAATGCGCCCAAAATATTTAGTGACTGGTAATTGGTGATTAGAGATTAGTTGATAACTCAAAGCCAATAGCTAATGACCAAGAATTAATGCAAGTAATTGTCTATAGTACCATATTCAAAGACAAAGATAAAATTTACGTTCAAGAATTATTTGATATTCTGCACGAAGAGAATATTAATGCCTACGTCTACGAACCATATTTAAAGCAATTAAAAGGAAAAATCAAGTTTCAGCGAGATGTTGATACCTTTGCTGGATATGTTGATTTTACGATGAACAAAAAGTTTGATTGTGTGATTGCTTTAGGAGGAGACGGGACAATGTTGGCAGCAACTTCCGAAGTGCGAGATAGCAATACGCCAATTATGGGGATTAATCTAGGACGATTAGGCTTTTTGGCAAGTATTGAAAAAAAGAGAATTCGAGAGGCGATTGATTTATTAAAAAGAGGTCGATTTTCATTAGACGAGCGATCTTTATTGCATTTAGATTCTAATGAACCACTTTTTGGAGAAATGCCATTTGCCTTGAATGATTGTACCTTGTTGAAGAGAGATACTTCTTCGATGATTACCATTCATACTTATATCAATGGAGCGTATTTGAATACTTATTGGGCGGATGGAGTCATCATTGCGACTTCTACAGGTTCGACGGGATATTCTTTGAGTTGTGGTGGACCTATTATTTTTCCAAGGTCTGGTAATTTTGTTATTACACCCGTTGCACCACATAATTTAAATGTTCGACCCGTAGTAATTTCAGATAATTCGGTCGTTTCTTTCGATATAGAAGGTCGTGCGGATAATTTTCTTTGTACGCTAGATTCTCGATTCGAAACGATTACGGCTAAACATCAACTAGCGATTAGAAAATGTGACTTTACCGTCAAGTTGATAGAGCTACCCGATACTGATTTTATGAAAACGATTAGAGGAAAATTATTATGGGGAAAAGATGCTAGAAATTAATAAGAGTTGCGAGTTTCGGGTTTAACCCGAAACCCAAAACCCAAAACCCGCAACTCGCAACCCGCAACTCGTAACCCGCAACCCGACAATGATATTCAATCTTTTTAAAAAACTATTCATATTACCCGTTCGGTTCTACCAAGTAGCGATTTCTCCGCTACTAGGTTCAAACTGTCGATTCAGCCCAACTTGTTCCCATTACATGATACAAGCAATCGAAGAATGGGGCGTATTTAAAGGGATTTATTTGGGAACCAAACGGTTATTAAAATGCCATCCTTGGGGTCCTGATGGGCATGATCCAGTCCCAAGGAAAAAGAAATAATTAATCCGAGTTGCGGGTTACGAGTTGCGAGTTGCCTGTTTAGCTCGCAACCCGCAACCCGCAACTCGCAACTCGCAACCATGTTAAGAAGACCAAGAAGAAATCGTCGTTCGGCCGCCATCAGAGGAATGGTGCAAGAAACATATTTAACCACGAATCATTTAGTGTATCCATTATTTGTGATTGATGGGAAAGGAATTAAAGAAGAAATTAAGTCCTTACCAGGCAATTATCGGATGTCATTGGATAATATACTTTTAGAAGTAGAGGAGTGCTTGAAATATGGCTTATCAAATTTTATCCTATTTCCAGCAGTGGAGGAGCATTTAAAAGATAAAATTGCGTCTTATAGTTACCATCCAGATAATTTTTATTTAAAAATCACTTCAGCGATCAAAAAACAGTTTCCAGAAACTTGTTTGATTAGTGATGTAGCGATGGATCCATATAGTTCAGATGGACATGATGGAGTGGTGAAAGATGGCAAAATTATTAATGATGAAACGCTACCTATTTTAGCAAAAATGGCAGTAGCTCAAGCCAAGGCAGGATTTGATTTAATCGGCCCATCAGATATGATGGATGGTAGAGTTCAAGTGATACGAGAGGCATTGGATGAAAATGGTTTTTACGAAACGGGGATCATGTCCTATACCGTAAAGTACGCCTCTGCTTTTTATGGCCCATTCAGAGATGCTTTAGATTCTGCACCAAAAGCAGGGGATAAAAAGACTTATCAAATGAATCCTGCCAATCGACAAGCAGGATTAATCGAGGCAGAATTAGATATGAATGAAGGAGCAGATTTTTTAATGGTCAAACCTGCTTTAAATTATTTAGATGTGATTTATGCTTTAAAGCAAAACTTTGATCTACCAATAGCAGCATATCATGTGAGTGGAGAATGTGCGATGCTAACTGCGGCCTGTCAGAACGGTTGGTTAGATTATGAGAAAGCGATGCCTGAAACTTTGTTGAGTATTCATCGGGCAGGTGCGGATGTGATTATCACTTATTTTGCGAAGGATTATGCCAAGATGAACAGTAAATAATTAAACTCAATTGTTTATTCAATTTCCTATCTTTGCATACGCTTTTGACAGAGCGAATAATTGTTTGAATTTTTCCTAAAACTATTCAATTATAAATCTGTTTTATCCTTGAAATTTTAACAAAAAAAGTCAATTTTAAAATAAATGAGTACAACATTTCATAAACTAAAAGTAGTCAACGTTAAAGCAGAAACAGATCAAGCAGCAGCGGTTACTTTTGGCATTCCAGAAGATTTAAAAGCTACTTTTAATTTTATTGCAGGACAATACTTGACGCTTAAATTTGATATTGGGGGCAAAGAGGTTCGTCGAGCTTATTCGATGTGTAGTAGCCCATTAGAAGAAAATATAACAATAGGTGTTAAGCGAGTAGAAAAAGGATTGGTTTCTAACCATATCAATGATAATGTGAAGGTAGGAACCGAGGTCGAAGTAATGACTCCGCAAGGAAATTTTCATACCAAGTTAGCGGTAGAGAACCAAAAGAATTATTACCTATTTGGTGGAGGAAGTGGTGTGACGCCTTTATTCTCGATTGCCAAAACAGTCGTTGAACAAGAACCAAAAAGTTCGACTTTCTTACTGTATGGTAATCAGAATGAGGATTCCATCATGTTCAAAGACCAATTAGAGTCGATGGAACAAAAATATGCTGGTCAGTTCAAAATGGAGCATATTTTAAGTGATCCAAAGCTGTATAAACCAAGTGGGTTTGGTAGCATGTTCAAAAAAGCAAAGCCAAAATGGACGGGCAAGACAGGATTTGTCAATGCGAAAATCATCAATGATTTTATTGACCAAAATCAAACGACGGCGAAAACATCAGAATATTTTCTTTGTGGCCCTGCCCCAATGATGGATATTGTAGAAAAAGCATTGAACGATAAAGGCATTGACCCTAAAAATATTCATAGAGAATTTTTTGCCTCTCCAAAATCAGAAGAAGAAAAAGCAGCGAGCGCAGCAGGCGCAACTTCAGGAGCTAAATTAATCGCTACACTAGAAGGTAAGCGAATTGAATTGGTGATGGATGGCAGCAAAAACATCTTAGATACTTTATTAGATAACGATTTTGATCCGCCTTATTCTTGTACTTCGGGCGCATGTTCGACCTGTATGGCGAAGGTGGTTAAAGGTTCAGTTGAGATGGATGCGTGTTTTGCACTTGATGACGATGAAGTAGCAGATGGATTTATTTTAACCTGCCAAGCACATCCAAAAACAGCCGAAGTAGAAATTAATTTTGATATTTAATAGTGATTGATGACTGGTGATTAGTGATTAGTTGGCATTGATGAAACTGATTACTAATTTCCAATCATTGGTTATCAAATAAGAGAAAATTGCAACACACAGAGATATTTATCAAAGGGGCGAATGGTAATAATTTAAAAAATGTTGATTTAGCGATTCCCAAAAATCAGTTGGTGGTAGTGACTGGTGTTTCGGGGTCAGGGAAATCATCTATTACCATGGATACTTTATTTGCGGAGGGGCAAAGACGATATGTAGAAAGTTTATCTTCCTATGCTCGTCAGTTCTTGATGCGAATGAAAAAACCTGACGTTGATTATATCAAAGGCGTGTGTCCTGCAATTGCGATAGAACAAAAAACAACCACTCGGAACGCCCGTTCCACCGTTGGATCCCTTACCGAAATTTACGATTACCTAAGATTATTATATGCTAGAGTTGGGCGAACTTACTCTCCTGTTTCGGGCGAATTAGTCCGTCGGCACCAAGTGTCCGATGTAACGGATTTTATCCAATCTTTTGAAGAAGGAGATAAGGTGCAACTGTTTATTCCTTTGCAGCAAAAATATGACGATCGGTTATTAGAGCAAGAGTTTAATTTACTATTACAAAAAGGATATACGAGGGTTTATATTGATAAAAAATTAACTCGAATCGAAGATGCTTTAGAAGGCGATATTATTGATGTCAAAAAGACCGTAGGCGACTATGTCAATGCGGATATCAGAATTTTGATTGACCGATTTGTAGTGAAAAAGGGAGATGAAGAAAATATTAAAAGGATAGGAGACTCCGTTCAAGGTGCTTTTTACGAAAGTGAAGGCGAGGCGATTGTTGACATTATGGGAAAAGAGGAACAAGCATTTAATAATCGATTTGAATTAGATGGCATTTTGTTTTTAGACCCAACTCCTCATTTATTCAATTATAATAATCCTTTTGGTGCTTGTCCTGGTTGTGAAGGCTATGGAAAGACGATGGGTATTGATGAAAATAAGGTCGTACCTGTTCAGTCCTTATCTGTGTATGAAAAGGCGATTGCTTGCTGGAAAGGGGAGAAAAGTGGACTATGGTTAGAACGATTTTTAGATAAAGCTCACCTTTTTGATTTTCCAGTACATACACCCTATCAAGATTTAACAAAAAAAGAGCGAAAGCTACTTTGGGATGGAAATAAACATTTCTTTGGGATTAATGATTATTTCGCAGAGTTAGAAGAGAAGACTTATAAAATTCAAAATCGGGTAATGTTAGCCCGATATAGAGGCAAAACGACTTGTAGAACTTGTGATGGCGGTCGATTACGAAAAGAGGCGACTTACGTAAAATTTGGAGGGAAAGACATTACAGAATTGACCAATATCCCGATTAGTGATTTATTGGAATTTTACAATCAATTAGAACTCAATGAATACGATGAGGCGATAGCCAAAAGGTTGATTTTAGAAGTAACAAATCGACTTAATTTTATGATGAATGTCGGCTTAAATTATTTAAGTTTAGACCGAATCTCTTCGACATTAAGTGGTGGCGAAACCCAACGAATTAATTTGACGAGAACCTTAGGAAGTAACTTGACTAGCTCCATGTATATTTTGGATGAACCAAGTGTTGGTTTACACCCAAGAGATACCAATCGCTTAGTTGAAGTATTGAAAGATTTAAGAGATTTAGGGAATACGGTAGTAGTGGTAGAACACGAAGAAGATGTCATAAAAAATGCAGATTATTTGGTCGATATGGGGCCTGAGGCTGGAATTCATGGTGGGCATGTCGTTTTTGCAGGCCCTTATGAAGATATTTATGAGGAGGCAGCAGATAGTTTGACGGCGAAGTATATGAGTAATCGGATGCAAATTCCTACGCCTGCGAATCGTCGAAAAATCTATAATAAGATTGTACTAAAAGGAGCCAAACAGCATAACCTAAAAGATGTTACGGCTGATTTTCCTTTGAATACGTTGACAGTTGTTACAGGTGTTTCAGGTTCTGGAAAAACAACCTTGGTCAAACAGATTCTATATCCTGCATTAAAAAAGCACTTAGACTTACCACATCCAACTGCACCGGGGCTACATAAAAGCTTAGAAGGAGATTTGGACGTCATCACTCAGATAGAGATGATTAGTCAAAGTCCAATTGGTCGTTCTTCTCGATCTAATCCTATTACCTATGTAAAGGCATACGATTCGATTCGAAAATTGATGTCCAGCCAACAATTATCTTTGATTCGTGGCTACAAACCAGGGCATTTTTCTTTCAATGTAGAAGGCGGTCGCTGTGAAACTTGTAAGGGAGAAGGAGAACAAGTAGTAGAAATGCAGTTTTTGGCAGATGTTCGATTAGAGTGTGAAGAATGTCGAGGTAAAAAGTTCCGAGCCGAAGTTTTAGAAGTTAATTATAAAGGCAAAAATATTTTTGAGATATTAGACTTAAGTATAGAAGAGGCACTTGATTTCTTTGCAGCGAATAAAGATATTATCACGAAAATAAAGCCGCTTTTTGACGTAGGTTTGGGATATGTGAAACTAGGACAATCTTCGAGTACGCTTTCTGGTGGTGAGGCTCAGAGAGTCAAATTAGCCTCCTTTTTGGGTAAGCAAAATAGAAAGGAACATATCTTTTTCATTTTTGATGAACCGACTACAGGTCTACATTTTCATGATATTCGAAAGTTATTGGATGCTTTAAATGCTCTAGTAGAAAAAGGACATTCGGTCTTGGTCGTTGAACACAATATGGAAGTGATTAAGTCAGCAGATTGGGTGGTAGATTTAGGGCCAGAAGGAGGTAGAGATGGAGGGCATTTAGTTTTTCAAGGAACACCTGAAAAACTCGCTAAGGTAAAAGAATCTTATACTGGGAAATATCTGAAAGAGAAATTGGCTAAAGAAAAAAAGTAGCGATAAAAATAATGAAGGTATAAAAATTCCCTTTTGGATTCTCTTTAATAAATTGAATACCAGTGCATTATATTTAAAAAGAGAATCCAAAATCTTTGGGGGAAATAGTATATTTTGAAGTAAGTTTATTTAAATCAAACGATAAATATCAGTAGGATTATTACACAAAATTGCCCGATGACCTCTCATAGCAATTGGTGCTTTTATCAATTCAGGATTCCTTTGTAAACAACTAATCCAATCCTCTTCATCAAATTCTTTTCCTTTGATATGTTCTCTGTAATAAGGGTGTGCCTTATTCAATAAATCCTTAGGATGAATATCTAAAGAACCTAAAATCATTTGCCAACTGGTGCTAGAAGAAGGTGCTTTTTTAAACTCATAAGACCTTAAATGTGTCGTAACACCTCTTGCATGTGCAATGGTTTTTCTGTCAGAGCTAGAGTCAGCATTGTAGTAGATTAAAATTTCTCTTTTATGGGTTTTCATAGTTCAATACTTTTGTGAAAAGTGAATTAATTAGAACAAAGTACTGAATTTAAATTTTAAAACAAAACATTTGACTAAAATAAGTTGCATTAGCGATACTTAGATTAGTTTTAAAATAGTTTTATAAAAGATTATTCTTTCCACTCAAAAGTATTCAACATTACTTTCAAATCTTCTTTAATAAAAGCATACATAGGTGCTAAGGAATCAGTATTTACCTGAGAATTGAAATAAAAAGCACCTCTGAAAAAATGAGCTTGCTGTAAACTATCCGTTAAGAAGAATTGTATCGGAGAGGCAGCAGGGCCTTTCACGTCAAAAGTCATCCCTATCACATGGTTTTCATTTTCAAATATTTTCTCATCAATATAATTGGCTTTTTTAGTGTGCCAATCAGTCATTTTAAAAGCCTGTTTTTGGAGGTGTTCAATATTATTTTCTTTATCAATTGGGGTATAACTACAATGTAGCTTTGCATCAAAATCAGGAAAATATAGGTTGAACCAACAATCGTTAGGTGCCTCTTCGCCAAAAAAATATTTATTCCGTTGTACTTCAGCGTAAGCAGGATATTTAAATTTCATATTGCAATAATCACCCGAAAACTCTTTAAACCCTTTCTCAGGTAAAGTCACTTTCGGATAACCTCTAGGTTTAGGGGTAATGACTGGTTCTTCGCATTGTGTCAATAATGCAATGGTGATTGTAGCAAAAAGTACTTGCAGAAAAATTTTCATAAAGGAATAGACTTTACTCTGAAACGATATAGTCTTTCTAGCACTCGAGTGCTAGAAAGACTTGCATAAGAAAAAAATTAGATTAACCACTAATAAATTGATAGTGAGTTGTATAGACGCTTAGAAGTAGTAAATTATTTTAGCCATACGCTTAGAAAGTCAAAATTAGCAGAAATAAAATAATAGTAGGTGAGTAATAGGCAAAAAAAAAGCCGTACAGAGTGTACGGCTTTTTTCAACAAATTATAATCCCATGAACATATCCAAAATTAATTCTTTAGTTTTCTATTTGGTATTTATATATTTAAAAGTGCTTTTTATCTAATTGAGTAATTTTAGGTTCTCCGCTTAATCTAAAGTTTGAATGTTAGCAAGGCATTCTAAATCCCACTAAAGAGTGCCTTGCCAAAATTCGGTTCCCATGAACATATCCTAAAATTATTAAGCTAATCTTTTATTAGCTTTTGCGTTAATTACTTAACACACTACAAAG
>CALDTJ010000653.1 GCA_937924145.1 uncultured Saprospiraceae bacterium | reverse complement strand
TCGCTGACTCATTGCCTCATAGAGCATTATACCCGTAGCTACGGACACATTCAAAGAATCCGTCTTACCGACCTGCGGAATAATAAAAGTCTTATCGACCACTTGTATAAGGGATCTACTGACTCCTCTATCCTCTGCACCAATAACCAAGGCACAAGGTACCTTAAAGTCAAGGTCTTTCATCTCCCATCTACTCTTCAAATCACTAGCATAGACTTGCACGCCAGATTGTTGTAAGAACTCAATAGATGCTATAATACTCGACTCTCGGCATACAGGAATCTCTAATAAGGCACCTGCTGATGTTTTGATAGCATCAGGGGTTATTTGTGCAGACTTCTTTTTAGGAATGACAATTGCATGTGCGCCCAACACTTCTGCCGAACGAGCAATCGCTCCAAAGTTTCGAACATCTGTCACCCCATCTAATAATAGGATAAGCGGTACTTCCGATTTTTCGTAAATGGTCGGAAGGATGTCTTCTAGACTTTGATATTCAATTAAGGATACCCAACACATTACCCCTTGGTGATTACCTCCTGCAAAACGATTGAGTCTTTCCTTCGGCACCATCTGCAAAGGAATAAACTTGCTTTTGCAAAGTTTGCGAATTTCTCTTGCCATTTCTCCCGCAGCATCTTGCTGCAACAAGACTTTGTCGATGGTTTTATCAGAATTAATGGCGTCTATAACTGGATGTCTTCCGAAAACTAGATTATTGCTCAAAGCTAATATTGACTATTGAATGAAAGAATGTAGAATGGATGTCCATTCAAAAATGCAAAAGTAAGGAAAGTAAGGTTAACATTAATACTAAGGCAGGAAAGTGTCGGCGAATCTATTGGTAGTGGTTGAATTCTATAAAGTTATATTATTTTCTTTGAGGTATTGACCAATATTAGCATTGATACCATCAAATATTTCAAAATCCTTGTTCCAGTCTCGAAGTAACCAATCTTTTTCGCCACCACTTTCAGCTATCAAGACTTTTTGAGATTCAGAAATGACCCATATAACTTTTTTTGTACCATAATCTAAAAGACTTTGTGTTTTTTTATTGATAAAATCAATTTCATTAAGGTCATCTAATTCCACTTTTATATCGACTTCTACAACTAATTCTGGTGGAACATTAGCGTAGTGCTTATTTATTTTTTCGGGTGTTAGTATGGCTTTGTCGTAGATTGCTAGGTCTAAGCCATAATTGACGTTTTTCGCCAAGTGATTTCCCGATTCACCTGTATATATTCTAAACTTACTTAAATTAATAGCTTGAATAAGTAAAATATTCAAATACATTATAATTTCTGCTTGAAGAGTGCTACAAGGCATAATATCGTGTATAGTTTTCGTTTTGTTTAGTACATCTCTATAGCCCTTATAGTAATAGGGGACACCATCTATCATATCCCTCATTAGATAAGATGGAATTTCTTGCTTTTCTTTTCCTTCTGAACCTTGATAATCTGCTTTGACCATAAATTGAGCAATTATTTTTTATAAAGATACAATTTTTAGTAGAGAATATACAACAAATAAAGCTGCCAACATTTTAGTCCAGTCTTTGTTATGTAAACATGCCAAAACAAGCCATAAATATCGTTTGGTTCAAAAGAGACTTGCGGTTGCGAGACCATGCACCCTTGAAGGCAGCTATTGACAATGGCTTGCCGACGTTGTTACTGTATTGCTTTGAACCGAGTATTATGGCTATTCCTCAGATGAGTGAGCGACATTGGCGGTTTGTTTGGCAGAGTCTGGTCGATATGAATGGTCGATTAGAGAAAACAGGCCATCAAGTATTTATTTTTCATGCTGAAATGATGTCCGTATTAATAGAGGTCATGCAAAGCTTTAAAGTGGCGTATCTATTTGCTCATATAGAAATTGGGCTGAAAGCTACTTTTGACCGAGATAAGGCGGTAAAGGCTTTTTGTATTAATAATGAAATTGTTTATCAAGAGTTTGCACAAGATGGTGTTTTGAGAGGTCGCAAAACTAGAGCAGGTTGGAAGGCATTCGCACAAGCCAACTTTAATGATAAGGTAACGCAGGTTGATATAAAAGAATTGAATGACGCTGAGCCATTAAAAATATTATTAAAGTCTACAAAATTAGAAAAGCAAAATCCAATATCCAAAAGCATAAAAACGGAAAAGTCCAATTTGCAAAAAGGAGGCGAGACTTTAGCATGGAAATATTTAAAATCCTTTTTAGAAGAGCGATCGAAGAATTATCGACGATCTATTTCCAAGCCATTACTAAGTAGAAAAAGTTGTAGTCGAATTTCGCCCTACTTGGCTTATGGTAATATTAGTTCCAAAGAATTGTGGCAATGGACAGAAAAGCATCGAAAAGAAAAAAACGATAAATATAATCTACCCAATTTTCAATCTCGCTTATGGTGGCGCAGTCATTTTATGCAAAAATTAGAATCAGAATGGCAAATAGAATTCGAACCAACCAATAAGGCTCTAAAGGTATTAGACAGAACTAAGGATGAAAAATTATTAACCGCTTGGAAAGAAGGACAAACAGGTTATCCGATGGTGGATGCCAATATGCGTTGCTTGAAAGCGACGGGTTGGATCAACTTCCGAATGCGAGCGATGCTGACTTCATTTGCTACCTTTACGCTTTGGTTACATTGGAAACCTGTTTCCTATCACTTAGCCCAGTTATTTCTAGATTTTGAGCCTGGCATACATTATCCGCAGATACAGATGCAGGCGGGACTGACAGGTTATCACACCTTACGCATTTACAATCCGACCGTACAAATCCAAAAGCACGATACAGATGGAGCATTTATTCGCCAATGGGTACCTGAGTTAAAAGATGTACCTATACCTTATATATATGAGCCTTGGAAATTGACGCAGATGGAGCAGGTTTTTTATAATTGTCGAATAGGGGAAGACTATGCAGCTCCAATTGTCGATTTTGAAACCGCTACTAGGCGAAATAAAGATCACTATTGGAAATATAGAGAAAGCCCTGCTGCCAAAAAGGAACTCCCAAAAATTTGGTTAAAACATTTAGTCAAAGAAGATTTAGTGAAGTATGAGCATGAATTGGAAAGAATGGAGGAAAAACTGGTCAAGAAGGCAAGCTTTAATCCATTCGAAGGCGTGAGTGATGTCTTTCCATTTTGAGTTAGATCAAACAGGAACTAATAATAGATTTTGTTTTTTCATTAAAAATAGGTGTGATAAGGGGATATATTTTACGGACGAAGCGATTTTTTGGAAAAAAGGCTATTTTATTTTTATTTAAAAAATTAGAGGAAAATATTTTTTGGCTATAATTTATAATATAAAAAATTTGAATATTATTTTTTGTGTATGTGTTAGGAGTTGACTAGCAAATCGTTTGAAAGGGGAGTTGAGTGTTTAAAAATTACGTTCAGGAAATATATGAAAAAAAGAGAATTATATTTTTCAATTCAAATTCTAGAAAGGTGTTTTTGGTATGGTTTTTACTCTTATGTAAGGGAATTCATGATACACAACTTTAAAAGAATTTATTAAGAATTAGATTTATATTAATAAAAAAGATTTAATTTTTGATTTACTTACACACAAAATATTCTGATAAAGTTAATTATGAATTAAAAATTATCACATACTTAAATTACCTATTTTTGGGTAAGCATTGTATCTGAGATTCGCTTAATTTTGCAGCCAAAACTATTACACAACACTCACTGCAAGCGCGAAGTCCTAAGCTTAAAAGAGCAAGTTCTAATTCGTTAGAGCGTTTTCTAAGTTTATTGCTGATTGATTTCAGCATTGAAGATTAAATAGTCGAACAGCTATTTCTTCGAATCCCATTTCAACAAATTATAGATAACAAATAGACGAACTTACAACCAAAATTAATACACAATCTCATGAAAAAAACTTCTACACGAACTGTTTTATCAAAAGAGACGAGGACACGCAAAATCTCTCCCCAATCTTCTTTACAAAGTAATACCCCTTTCAACACCTCTACCGGCGGTTGATTAGATCCGCCTCAATGTTTCCCTACATTCTTCCTGCTGAGCTGATAGATTAGAAGACGAGCGCAAAGAAGGAACTGTAAATCCATGGGCACTACCCGTATTTGACTACTTACCAGATTCATAGCTAATACTAAATTTGAGTGTATTAGAACCGTTATGGCTGCTTACAGCCGACAACTACCTGTATAAAAAATAAAGATTTAACAATATATACCATTGCTGTTTTATGGCAAAACAGTTCTTATTTAGCGGAAGTTCGAACCCGTTATTAAGGTCTAAGCTAATGCCCACAGCAATCTATTCGCACGGCTTTTTATCCAAATTTATTAATCATATTTTATTAACCAAAATTTGCTAATCTCATGAAAAGAATGAGTTTTACTAATTCAAGGTGGACTTCTCTATTGGGAAGATCAACTGTCCTTACACTAGTTATGCTATGCTTTGCTAGCTTGCAGAGTGTAAGTGCACAGGTAACGATCTCTTATGATAGTGATGGAGATAACACCTGTACAGTTGAGAAGTTGACCTCTTGTAATGGAGATCCAACATCAACTAGTACACAATTCACCGATGATGGTGATAACGACGGGAATTATAATGATTCTCGTGCACGGGTGGACTCCGTTGAATTTTGTCCTTCAGATGCATGGCATCATGTAAAAGTTGTTTTCACTAAGTTTGACTTAGAAGAAAATGATTCATTAGCTGCTTACCAAGGAAATAAAGCAGCTGTAAGAGCTGGTTTAGCACAAGTAGATGCAGATGGTGATGCAACAAATGGTGTTAATGGAGCCACAGGAACAGGTGTAGGTCAAGCCTTCGGAGGCTGGATTTATGCAGAATGTGATCCTGCAATTAACCCAACAGGTTGTTTAACTTTTATCCTAAGAACTGATGGTTTGAACACCAAAGGTGCAGGATGGGATGCATGGGTTGACTGTGCTAATCGAGACATTAAGTTAACTGCTCCAAACATTACAAGTGCAAAATTAACTTGTACTGATTCTGCTTATGCAAGAGTTACAATTCCAGCAGCTACAGTAACTGCAGGTTGTGGAACTATCGGCGATTCTGTAAGAACAGTAGTTAGAAATCAGCACGGAGATATCTGTATTGATACTTGTTTGTCTAATCAAACGACAGATGCTTTTGTAGCTAGTATTGTTGATACATTTGCTATCGGTCAATACTTAGTAAGTTATACGCTTAAGTCTGACACAGAAAAGACAGCATCTACAACATTCTCAGTGCAAGCTCCATCTTTAGTATGTAATGATAACGTTACAGTACCTTTAGGTTCTGCATGTATGATTGCATTAACTCCAGATGATTTATTAGAAGCACCATGTGCAGATACTGATTTAGGAGGGTTTTTGAGTTACGAAATTGATATCGTAATTCAAGGAGCAGATGGATTTAAGGATGTTCCAGTAACAACATTAGGTTCAAATGGATATCCAATCCTTACAGCTGATTTGATCAAAGCAGCTGGTCAGACAGTATGTTCTGCAACAGCAACAGTTACAGTAAAGAGAACAATTTATGGAAATGGATTCCCATTAAGAGGGAATGGAGAAGCAATTTGTAACAATGGTGTTAAGACAGCATCTTGTTCAACTACTATGTCTTTCTTTGACCAATCTATTCCTTGGATTTCTGTAACAGCAGATGCTGATACATTAATCGCTTGTGATGCATCTCAATTAGAAGATTTACTTACAGCAACAGCTATTGATAACTGTGATGATGAATTAGAAGTTACAACTTCTATCAGATTAGAAGAAAGTGATCCATGTTTCCGTGATGCAGGAAAAGCTGATACAACAAGAGCTTTTGTTACATTTAGTGCAACAGATGAGTGTGGAAATACAGGTTCTCGAACAGAGACTTATACAATTATTAGACCTACAGATTTAAGAAGATTTATTGCTAAGACAAGAGACGTTGAAGTTGATTGTAAGGCAGACGAAGCAGCAACTGGCGTACCAGGATTGAAGACAGGACCATACAAGAATGGTATGTTAGATCCTAAGACAACAGATACAGTATACTTAAGTACAGAAGAATACATTTGTGGATATATCTTAACAAAGAGAGATATTGAAGTTCCTGCTACAGATTGTGGTAGAAAGACTTACAGATACTGGTCTGTTTTAGACTGGTGTACACCAGAAAACGGCCCATCGGCTATCGATACTACTTTCATTGAATACATTGATGATGAGCAGCCATACTTTGTAGATACTACTTCTACAAGACAATTCTTCAGAACAAGTACTACGAATACTAGTGCTGGATTCACAGCGAAGAGAATTGCTACAGATGTAAATGTTAGCTTAGGGCATTTTGAGTGTACTTATGATGCTGGCAAATTGACGAACCCAGCAGCTGTTGATAACTGTGACGATAACGTTACTGTTTCAAGAAGCACAATTTGGTGGGTAGATGAAAATGGAATTTTACGTGAAGCAGTTGGAAGTGCATTAGAATGCGGTACTTACTATGTAAGATGGGTAGCAGAAGATGTATGTCATGAGCAAGATATCGATGATGTTGCTTACCAATTAGTAACAGTAGTAGATGACACTAAGCCATCTGCAGTAGCTACAGATCAATTGAATATTTCTTTACCAAACGAGTGGGGTGCAAGAATCTGTGTTGATGATATTGACGCTGGATCTTACGATGCTTGTGGTATCAAAGAAATGGGTATTAGAATCAAGGGTAAAGATGGAGCATTC
>CALDTJ010000652.1 GCA_937924145.1 uncultured Saprospiraceae bacterium | reverse complement strand
AAAAAGCCCCCGACAGAACAATCCGTCGAGGGCTTTTATATTCTAAAAAGAAAAAGCTACAACCTAAGCCGCACCCATTTCCTCTCTAATTTTATTCAAAGCAGAACCAGCACGAACCCAATCAATTTGAGCAGCATTATAAGTATGCTTAACCTCAAAAGAATCAGACGTACCATCTGCGTGATCTAATTTTACAGTCAAAGTTTTACCTGGAGCAAAATCTGTGAAGTTAGTGATGCTTACCTTATCATCTTGTCTAACTAAGTCATACGACGCATTGTCAACAAAAGTCAAAGCCAACATTCCTTGTTTTTTCAAGTTCGTTTCGTGGATACGAGCGAAAGACTTTACGATCACTGCGTGAACCCCCAAGAATCTTGGTTCCATCGCTGCGTGCTCTCTAGAAGAACCTTCTCCTAAGTTTTCCTCACCGAAAATTACTTGACCGATGCCATTATCTCTGTAATAAATAGCGGTATCAGGAACAGGACCAAATTCGCCAGTTTCATTATTCAAAACAGTGTTCGTTGCACCGCTGAAAGCGTTAATTGCACCGATATAACAGTTCTGAGAAATGTTCTCCAAGTGACCTCTATATTTTAACCATGGTCCAGCCATAGAAATGTGATCCGTCGTACACTTACCTTTTGCTTTGATTAACACCCGCATATCATTTACTTGATCTTGCGTCAAAGGCTTAAACGGGGTCAATAATTGCAAACGATTAGAAGTTGGAGCAACATTTACATCTACACCACTACCATCTTTGATTGGTGCAATAAACCCAGCATCTTCTACATCAAATCCTTTTGGAGGCAATTCGATACCAACTGGTGGATCTAATTTTACTTGTTTACCATCCTCATTTGTCAAGGTATCCGTTAATGGATTGAAGGCTAAATCTCCTGCCATTGCCATTGCTGTTACAATTTCTGGAGAGGCTACGAATCCGTGTGTATTTGGATTACCATCATTTCTCTTAGAGAAGTTTCTATTAAAAGAAGTAATGATTGAGTTCTTACGTTTTGGGTCGTCTGTGTGTCTTGCCCATTGTCCGATACACGGCCCACAAGCATTGGCAAGTACGACACCTCCCATTTTTTCAAAATCATCCAAAATACCATCTCTTTCAACAGTAAATCGAATTTGTTCCGAACCAGGAGTAACCGTAAATTCTGCTTTAGTCTTGATATTTTTTGCAACTGCTTGCTTTGCTAAAGACGCTGCTCTTGATAAATCTTCGTAAGAAGAGTTCGTACAAGAACCAATCAAACCAACCTCTAATTTTTGAGGGTAGCCATTGTCTTTTACTGCTTGCGCAAACTTAGAAATTGGCCAAGCCAAATCTGGTGTATAAGGCCCGTTAATATGCGGCTCTAATTTTGACAAGTTGATTTCAATCACTTGGTCAAAGTATTGCTTAGGGTTCTTATAAACTTCTGGATCTCCAGTTAAGTGTTCCTTTACTTTGTCTGCCAATCTAGCTACATCTGCTCTTCCCGTTGCTTTTAAGTAACGTTTCATCGCAGGATCATAACCGAAAGTAGAAGTCGTTGCACCGATTTCTGCTCCCATGTTCCCGATTGTACCTTTACCAGTACAAGACAATCTTCTTGCACCCGGTCCGAAGTATTCTACTACTGCACCAGTTCCACCCTTTACAGTCAAAATACCAGCTACTTTTAAGATCACATCTTTAGAAGAAGTCCATCCCTTTAAGTATCCAGTTAATTTAACACCAATTACTTTTGGCATTTTCAATTCCCATGGCATATCCGCCATTACATCCACTGCATCTGCACCACCAACACCAATTGCTAACATTCCCAAACCAGCACCGTTAGGCGTGTGAGAATCCGTACCGATCATCATACCACCTGGAAAAGCATAGTTTTCCAAAACGATTTGATGAATGATACCTGCACCTGGTTTCCAGAAACCAATGCCATATTTATTAGAAACAGAGGCTAAGAAATCATAGACCTCAGAGTTAATATCATTAGCTATAGCTAAATCTTTATCCGCACCTACTTTAGCTTGGATCAAGTGGTCACAGTGTACCGTCGAAGGTACAGCCACTTTATCTTTACCAGCCATCATGAATTGCAATAAAGCCATTTGGGCTGTTGCATCTTGCATAGCTACACGGTCAGGGGCAAAGAAAACATAATCTTGACCTCTTCCGTATTTCTTTAGCGGAGATTCTTTGTGAAGGTGAGCGTACAGAATTTTTTCTGTCAACGTTAGCGGGTGACCAAGTTTCTTACGAGCTGCCTCTACTTTTGCAGGTAGCGACTCATAATGTGCCTTAATCATGTCAATATCAAAAGCCATAGCTTAATAATTTTATGATTTTTTAATAAGAAGTATTATAGTAATGATGAATGATAAACGATGAATGATGAACGTAGAAAACCTACTATCCAAAATCAATTATTATCAAACAGCTTATTTTAAGAATGAAAGTAAAAAATTGCGTGATAAATTAGTAAAATTAATAGTTCGTAAAAGACTAATAATCAATTTGCTTTTCTCAAATTTTCATCAAGTTATCTATCTAACTTGAAATTGGCAGCAAAGGTACAAATTTTGGCATATCTTGCACGTTTTTTTGCTCCAAATAGAATAATTTAGAATGTTTCTTTGACAATAGCCGAAACTCTTCTAAGCAAATTCAAAAAATTAATACGGAAATTTTCCGTAAACCCGTGTACCGTAAACCGCGTACCGTTATTAGAACAACATTAAGCGTAGGATAGATTTATGAATAGTTACAAAAAGATCGTGGTGAAGTTGGGAACAAATGTATTAACGAGAACAGATGGTTCATTAGACATCACCTCGATTAGCCATATTGTAGACCAAATTGTCCAATTGAAAAAGGAAGGAATAGAGGTTATTCTAGTCTCTTCGGGAGCAGTTGGTGCAGGGCGTTCGGCCATTCAGTTGTCCAAAAATTTAAATAAAATAGTTCAGCGGCAGGTGTATTCTTCCATTGGTCAGATTCGCTTGCTCAATTTGTACAATAACTTATTTAGCAATCACCAGATTTTTTGTGCTCAGGTGTTGGCGACCAAAGAGGATTTCAGAGATAGGACGCATTATCTAAATATGAAAAATTGCTTTCAAGCTTTATTGCGGGATAATGTCATTCCTATTGTTAATGAAAACGATGTTATTTCTGTCAATGAATTAATGTTTACGGATAATGATGAACTAGCAGGCCTCATTGCCTCAATGATGAATGCCGATGCACTGATGATTTTGAGTACAGTGGATGGGATTTTAGATGGTCATCCAGATAAGCCAGAAAGTAAAACAATTGCCGAAATTGATCCTGATGATAAAGCAATTCAAGAATTCATCATGCCTTCGAAATCTTCGTTTGGGCGAGGTGGTATGCACACCAAATTTAGTATTTCTAAAAAAGTATCTAAACTGGGTATCACTACTTTTATAGCCAATGGAAAACGGCACAACATCATTTTGGATATTATCAAAGGAGATTTCGTTGGTACTAAGATACTACCTAAAAAAGTCGCCTCGAATATCAAAAAGTGGATGGCATTTAATGAATTAGAAGAGAAAGCTACTGTTTATATCAACAAAGGTGCTGCGACCGTTTTATGTTCTAATGAAAAAGTTTCCAGTCTTTTACCGATCGGTATCACAAAAATAGAAGGTACTTTTAAGAAAGGCGATATTGTTAAAATTGTGGACGAATCAGGGGCCTCTATTGGAATGGGTGTAGCGCAATATAACGTAGAAAAAGCATTGGAATATTTAGGCCAGAATGGGAAGAAGGCTTTAGTTCACTATGATTATTTGTTGATTGATGATTGATGCTGAACCCTTGGAGCGTCACAAACGCTCCAAGGGTTTTAACTACTTTTCATCATTCCGAACTACGCCCATTACCGTCTGTTGATTAATCCGAGACGCCACAGGGTAAGCATACAATTTATCATAAATAGCCCGCATCGGAATCCCTTCATTCGCAGCTAATAATAATTCTTGAATAATCTCTCCTGCATTGGGGGCAATAATACTGCCGCCCAAAATTTTTCGTTTGCTCCACGGTCGTTTTGGACTTAGAAATAGCGTCACTTTTCCATATTGAAATTCTCCAACAATCGCTCGATCATCATCATGAAAAAACTGATCTTGCCGCCAGTAGTTTTTACCTTGTTCCTTTAATTGCTTTTCAGTCAATCCAAAAGTAGCCACTTCGGGATCAGTGAAAGTAACCCAGGATAAATTACTAACGCTGTGTTTCTTTTTGAAAAAATGCTTGAAATTATGAGTCAATAATTTGATGTGTTTTTCCGCACCGTGAGAAAACTTATAGAGTCCAGCAGCATCTCCTGCTACGTATACATTTTTATTACTCGTTTGCAAATAATCATTGATGACAATTCGCCCTCTTTCATTCGTTTGAATATTTCCTACTTTTAAATTTAAATCATCATAATTCAGCACACGACCGATGGCAAATAAAACCACATCAAATTTTAATTCAGTCTGTTTGTTTGATTTATTTTCGATGATAGCAGTATTTGCATCTATAAATTCTTTGAGACTACTATTATTGATAATTTGAATGCCTTCTTCTTCAAATTTTCCTGTCAAAATTTTACTAGAGTCAGACCTTTCTACGCTCAAAATTCTTTCTCCACGATTTACAATGGTTACTTGCGAACCTAAGCGTTGAAAGGTTTGTCCCATTTCGCAGCCAATGGCTCCACCACCAATTACTAATAATCGTTCGGGTAACTTTTTAAGGTTGTAAAAAAGAGTTTCATTATTATAATGCTCCACTTTATCCATGCCTTTAAATGGAATACTCCTTGGTTTGGAGCCCGTAGCTAAAATAATACGAGGAGCAGTAAATTTTTGCTCACCAACTTGGATCGTATTTTCGTTTACAAAACTTGCTGTTCCAATAGCTATATCTACCCCTTGTTTTCGAAAATAGTCGGCATTTTCATGCGCACGAATTACTGCTTGTTTGGAGTGGATATAATCCAATACTTTTTCCATATCCGCTTTTCCTCCTACCGCAGTTCCAAAAGCAGCGGCTTTTTTTGCACCATAAAACTGTTTAGCAATATGAATAATGGCTTTACTCGGCACACAACCAAAATTAAGACAATCCCCTCCAATATGTGCCTCATTTTTATCAATGAGCAAAGGTTTCCAACCGAAGGATTGCGCCATTCCAATAGCACCCAAACCAGCAGAACCACCACCGATGATAATAATATCGTATTTTTTTGTAGACATGTATTTTCTCTTTTTTGGGAAATTTAGGTATAAATCTAGGAAAGTGGACTTTGAATAGGTTGTTATATACTCAATTGATCTCCTGCAAGACAAATTCTTAGAGCAGAATTCTTTTATAAATAAGAAAAGAAAACATAAAAGGTCATAAAAAATCTGCGTCTCTCTGCGTCAAAAAAAGCTAGCGTCCCAAATCCCGAAACCCTTTCCAAATCAACTCCAAATCCTTTGTCCAATCATAATCTCGGGCATAGAAAAAGTTTAATCGCTGAATCGTAGCATCATCTAATTGCTCACTTTCAAAACCTGCTAAAGGGCTTAATATCCCTTTTCGAATAGTCGGTAAATCCTTACTACTTTCTTTTAAATCAGCGTATCCAACCCAAGTCTTTTGCCCGATCAATACCTTAAAAATATTTTTCAAAAAAGAAAGTTTGTTTTGGATAAATAGAAAGGCAATAGGGTAGCCTATCCAAAAAAGAATAGCCAAGACTATATCGAGTAAACGCTTACTTCTTCGCTGTACTGTATCCGAAATCTTATAGCGAATATCAACTGTGTATAACTCCCCTGGTGTATTTTTAGAGTTACTGCCAATAATACTCATCGTTTCTGGTGGCACAATTTTATACCCTATTTTATTCCCTAATTGAGTCATCCAATGCATAATGGATTGAGCAGAAATATCCTTGGAACAAAAAATAATTTCATTGATTTTGTAAATATTAACGACCTCTTTTAAATTATTTAGATGGCTTAAATAAGTTTTGTTATCATCTATCTCGGGAGCGACGAAACCAATAAAATTTTGAGTCATGTTGGCTTTGTTGACTAATTCGAGGGCACGTTCTGCCTCTTGTTCTTCGCCAATAATAATTAAGTTTTTGGTTGGTTGTTGCCCAACTTTGAGGTTTTTATATTTTAGAAAATGGAAAATAGTTCTTAATAGAAAAGTACTGATAATCGCCCACACTGCACCCAATAAAAGTAGCATTCTGGAAGTACGATACTCCAAAGGTAAAAAGCCATAAATAGCAGCTAATAGAATCGACCCAAAAATCAAGCCTTTGACTAATTTCCGAATACTCCCCGATTCATCATAGCCTCCATTAAAATAGACACTTCCTAACCAACCCGTAATGTATAACGGGACATTAAAATAAAGGAAAGAAGGTTTGTAATAATTGGGATCATCAAAGTAGGAAGTCGCCCAGAAATCTTTAAGCCAATACATGCCCACAAAAATCAAGATGGCATCTAAAAGCGGTAGA
This sequence comes from uncultured Saprospiraceae bacterium, assembly GCA_937924145.1. Lineage (GTDB taxonomy): Bacteria > Bacteroidota > Bacteroidia > Chitinophagales > Saprospiraceae > JAFMDF01. The sequence goes on along the minus strand of CALDTJ010000652.1, from coordinate 4,226 downwards.
TAAATCTTTTTAAAAAAATTACTAACAATCGTTAAAAATGCTCGAAAATAGATGGCAAACTGAAGTATTGCCACAAAAAGCGTCGCTTTTTCGCCTTGAAAATGCTTTTTAGCAAAAATAATCATCGCATTATAAAAGACCTTTACATAGTTTAAACTTCCTTTCTTAGTACTTTCTCCTTTATAATGAATGATCGTCGTATCTGCAAAATAATAGTTTTGATAGCCTGCCTTCGTCACTCGGTAAGACAAATCAATATCTTCTCCGTACATAAAAAACGTCTCATCCAATAAACCAATTTTGTCTAAAACTGATTTACGCAAAAGCATAAAAGCACCTGCCAAAACATCTACTTCATGAGTCTTATCTTTATCCAAAAAACCTAAATGATAACGATTGAAAGTAGGCGATTTGGGAAAGAGTTTAGAAAGGCCAAAAGTTTTATAAAAAGCAGTCATTGGAGTGGGCAAACCACGCTTAGATTCTGGTAAAAAATTCCCTGAACCATCAATCATTTTTACTCCTAATGCACCAGCTTTTGGATGTGCATCCATGAAAGCAACACATTGCTCAAAAGTATCTTCTTCGACTAAAGTATCGGGGTTTAAGAGTAAGACATATTCCCCTTTTGCCAATCGGATGGCCTGATTATTAGCTTTAGAAAAACCAGGGTTATCTTTATTGGCAATTAAGTGGACTTTAGGAAATTTTTCGGTAACCATTCGCACCGAATCATCGACGGAATTGTTATCCACTACAAAAACTTCTGAAGAGATATTCTTGGACGCTTTTTGAACGGATAGGAGGGCTTGTTCTAGGAAATAGCGGACGTTGTAGTTGACGATGATTATGGATAGTTTCATTTAAAGTCTTGCTATTTTTTTTTCCAAATAACAAATGGCTATCCTACAATATTCTTTATATCTATTGTCTTTTTGATTCGTCCAATATTTTATCTCCTTATTTAAATCTTTTTTAGACCATTGATTCCCTTTTTTCTTTTTGGAGTACCGTAACATTCGCTTTCTAGTTACTCTTACAACATTTTGCCTTTCCTTTACTAAATTTTCATTGTTTAGTCCTAATACCTCATTTAGTTCAATATCTGTTTCCTTATGAGTTGAATAAATTAATCCATTATCTTGGTAATTAATTAATTTTTCGCAGTTTTTTTTTCTAGGATCTATTTTTAGAATTCTATTATCTCTTCTTTTATCACAAGTCTGCAAATGTTTGGCATTACCTTTATTACCATCGCAAACACCTAACATATTCATATAATTCATACGCAAAGTTTCATCGTTACTCTGCGCCTTAAAATGTTCGATATTAGTATTAGGTTGCCCTTTATCATTTAGATTATTATCAATTCGACGCATACAGTAAGCGCATAAATAACCTTGTTCCAATAGTAAGGCAACACGAATATCATTCTTATTGCAACTATCGAAATTAGATCCAGGAGTAGATCGTTTTTCCTTCAAAGATGTAGGCTCATTACTTAGTTTTTTTTGTATAAATCTCATAATTTTAGTTAGTCAAAAATTCGAAACTAAGCTTAGCATCTAATAAATCTGGATCATTTTTACCATATTTTTCTTCTAATTGCTTAAGCATCTCTTCTGCCTCTTTTTCTTTTTTAGGGTCATCAATTAGCCGATATAAAATATTAAAATCTTCTTTTGCATGTTTCGGTCTTTCTTCTACGCCAAACAAATCATACAAAATAGTATTAGTATCCTTGCCAAAAGTATGCGGTGTTTTTTCCACTAACTTAAAATCTTCTAAGATAAAGACATTTTCTCTAGGTACATTGCTCAATACTTGTGGCGAATGAGTAGTGACAATGAATTGAATATTCGGGAAGGTCTTTCTAAGATTTGGGATAATGGTTCTTTGCCATGAAGGGTGGAGGTGTTGTTCTATTTCGTCTATCATGACTACGCCTTCTCCTAGACATGGGTTATTTAAATCGGGATTGGCAATGCTTAATCTACGAATTATATCACCAACGATGGCGAAAGTAAGGCGTTCTCCGTGAGACAAATTAGCGACAGACAATAAGTGTCCATTATCTTTAAAAATAAGACGCTCTGTTGGTTGTCTCTTAACTCTAGGGTCTTTGAATTTTTCCAAGAAAATATTCAACATATCTCTAATTGCCTCCAAGGCATTTAGCCTAAAATCGTTATTTTCTGTTAGGCGTTTCTCATTTTCATAATCCTCCGTATTTCTAAACCATTCAAAAAAGTCATTAAAAGAAATATTAGGTTGAAAGATATTATTTAGAGCGTCAATTGGTTGAATTTTAGTAATATCTTTCGCTTTCAAAGAGGGTTCATCCACTACAAATCTATTTACATTGTAGTATATAGTCACTTTTGGATTATCGAGGATTAACTGACGGTTTTTTTGTATTGTCTCGTATTTTTTTTGTTCTTCTGGTGATTTATTCTTTTTCCAAAAAGAAATATCTCTATTTAATGGTGGTGAAAACCAAAAATGTCCACCTTCATTTCGCCTATAATGTACCTCACTAGTAAACTCAATTTGAGCATATTTAAAGTGTAAATTTACAGTACAGGACTCTTCTCCCTCTTTTAAATCTTGACCATTTCCCAATAGGACACTAACTGAATTTTCTTTTTCTGTTGTATATATACTTTGTATGTAAATTTTAAAAATGTAACTAATCGCTTTTAATACACTCGTCTTCCCACTCCCATTCTCTCCAATAAAAACTGCCAATCCCCCTTCGCCCTCAGGAAAATCAATCTCCAATTCCTCAAACCCTCGAAAATTTGTTAATGATAATTTGTCTATTCTCATAATAGTCTACTTTTTATAAGGAGTTCGCGCCACAATAGACCGCCCCAAAGTCACCTCATCCGCATATTCCAACTCACCACCAAAAGAAATGCCTCTAGCAATGGTAGAAATATTCACCGATGCCTCTCGCAATTTTTTAGAAATATAAAAAATGGTGGTATCTCCTTCTATAGTTGGGCTGATTGCCATAATAATTTCCCTAGTCTCTTCTAAGTTAGCTCGTTCAATCAGCGTGTCAATATTCAATTCTCCCGGACCAATGCCTTCAATTGGAGAAATTACACCACCTAAGACATGATATCGACCTTTGTATTGTCCAGTTTCTTCGATCGCCATGACATCTCGAATACCTTCTACCACACAAATAACGGATTCATCTCGACGCTTGTCTTGGCAAATATTGCAAACAACTTCGTCTGCTATATTGTGACACTTTTCGCAAAATCTAATTTCTCGACGCATTTTCACAACATCCGCTGCAAATTGTTCTGCCCCTTCTGGTGGTTGGTTTAATAAATGTAGTACCAAACGCAATGCAGTTTTCTTACCAATACCGGGCAAACTTGCGAAGGCATCGACGGCCTCTTCTAATAATTTTGAAGAAAAATTCATTTAGGTGTAGTCGTTATTTTTTTCATTTAACTGATGTAAACAAAGGTAGGGAATTAGGGGACAATTTCCCATTGTCCCCTAATTTAATTTATAGGTATACCACTTCAGAATTATTGCTAGAACAAAGCTACGTTTAAATTGGGCGACAATAGGAAATTGTCGCCCAATCAAAAAAAGGTCTTGCTGAATGTACAACAAGACCTTTTTATAGCTAAGCCAGATGGAAAGAGTACTTAGTACTCGTCATCATTGAAGAGGAAATCATCCTTTCTTGGGAAATCTGGCCAAATATCGTCTATACCTTCATATAGTTCGCCTTCGTCTTCCATTTCTTGAAGGTTTTCGATGACCTCTAAAGGTGCGCCAGAACGGATTGCGTAGTCAATTAACTCATCGCGAGTTGCTGGCCAAGGAGCCTCTTCTAATTTTAAGGCTAATTCTAATGTCCAATACATCTTTTATTAAAATTAAGTAAGTGTTTTTTGGGTTGTTTTAGTCTTGGCGTAACTTGGTGGATGATTTGATTTCTAGACCTAGCTTTAATTTAATACCCCCCAGCCAAAACAATTCTCAAAACACTAAATTGATAAATATATTTTTTTGGAGAACGATTGACAGAACAAAATGTTGCCAACTTTCTCTATTTTCGTGACGTCATTTTTTTGCAAAAGTAACGTTTTGCATTTCTAAAGTCAAGCAATTAAGATTTAGGTAACAACTCCAATGAATATGCCATAAAATTCTTAATAGATAAATTGCCTTTTAAAGTTGAATATTAGCTACAT
>CALDTJ010000651.1 GCA_937924145.1 uncultured Saprospiraceae bacterium | reverse complement strand
GTAAAAAATGGAATGGAGTTTACTGGATTTTAGCTTTAGTAATGATTTTAGTGCTGACAATAATAGAAGGATTTGGTGATTTCTTACTGGCTAAAAATATGGGCTTACTGGAAATAGTTTATGAAGAAATATTCGAGGAAGTAGTACCAGATTGGATAATCATCTTTGGGTTCACCTTGCAAGATTTCTTTGTAAATATTGTTTTCTTTATCTTATCTTTTTCAAATGTATTGTATATAGAAAATGTAAAAGAGAAGAAAGTTAAACAAGCTTTCCAACAGGAACAATTAAAATCAGAACTAAAATACCTGAAAGCCCAAATCAATCCCCATTTTCTATTCAATGGCATCAACAGTGTCTATCATTTAATCGACCAAAAACCAGCACTTGCTAAAGATACTTTGCTCAAGTTTTCTAACCTGTTAAGGTATCAACTGTATGAATGTAACGATGATTTAATTCCGCTGGCTAAAGAGTTAGACCATATCAGAGATTACGTAGAAATGGAAAAAATTAGAAAAGGGGAAGATGTACTTATTGATTTAACTATTCCTGATGACCTTCTCCAAACTAAGATTCCCCCCTTGCTATTTACCCCGTTTATTGAGAATGCCTTCAAATATGTCAGCAATCACGATGATGGAACGAAGAATAAGGTTAATATTAACATACGTCTTCAAGAGACTCAGGGAAAATTGCGCTTTGAAGTAGAAAATACAATAGACGAAAATAGATTATCTGGCAACGGTGGCATTGGAATTTCTAATGTGCAAAAAAGACTAGCCTTACTCTTTCCAAATAATCATGATCTGGATATTATTGAAAATGAAGATCGTTTTGTAGTAAGAATGAGTTTGAACTTAATAAAGTAGACATTACGGTAAAAAGTATGGGCCATTGTTTTTGCTAGCGTAAAGAAGGAGTTGCTTACAAAGCACCGCCTTCTATGGGGTTTGGAGAAAACGGTGCTTTGTAAGCAACTCTTTCTTTACACTCGATACAGTAAACGCCTGTACAAAAAATATTTATTTTACTAAAAGATACCCATAGTTTTCACCGTAGAACCATAAAATAGAAGATTATGAGTCAATTGAAATGTTTAATTGTAGATGACGAACCAATTGCGCGTCAAGGACTAGAAAGGTACGTTGCTCAAATCGACTTTTTAGACTTAAAAGGTGTTTGTAAAAATGCGATGCAAGCAAATTCTATTCTAAAAGAACAAAAGATTGATCTACTATTTTTAGATATTGAAATGCCAATGCTTTCTGGGATTGATTTTTTAAAAACGACTGCCAATCCTCCTGCCGTTATTTTTACTACTGCTTACTCCCAGTATGCTTTGGAAGGCTACCAATTCGATGTAATTGATTACTTGTTAAAACCTATTTCTTTTGAACGGTTTTTGCAGGCATCGAATAAGGCGCAACGGTTATTAATTCCTAAGAAAAACTCATCGGCGGAAGACCCAGAATTTATTTTTGTAAAAACAGATAAGCAGCTAGTTAAGCTAAATATTGAAGAGATTTTATACATCGAAGGCATGCAGAATTACATCACCTTTCATACGACTAAAGAGAAGGTGATGGCATTGGTTCCATTGAAAAACATCTTTGAACTTTTATCTGATACAGATTTTATTAAAATTCATAAATCCTTTGTCGTAGCTAAGAATAAAGTAAAATCTATAGTAGGTAATCAAGTAGCTATTGGCGGAAAACTAATACCGATTAGTACCAGAATGAAAAAGGAAGTCATGGAAAAACTTACAGGCAACCGATTATTGAAAAAATAGGCACTACGGTGAAAAGTATGGGGAATTCGAATATTGCACGACTCAGAGAGTTGTGTTACGTTTGAGGCGAACAGGTAACACTACTCTCTGAGTTGTGCCAATCATATAGTAAGTTGTAAACCCACACTTTTCACCGTAGTTCCAAAAAACAAAAAAAGCAGATCCGAAATAAATCGAACCTGCTCTTTTTTATTTTTGTAGGAAGAATCCTAAGCTAAAACTGCTTTCACAGCATCCGCTGCTTCTTTCAATAAAGTAGCAGATTTTACTTCTAAACCAGATTCGTCAATAATTTTCTTTGCAATATCAGCATTCGTGCCTTGTAATCTTACGATGATTGGTACATTGATATTTCCCATGTTTTTGTAGGCATCTACCACACCTTGTGCCACACGGTCACAACGTACAATACCTCCAAAAATATTAATTAGAATTGCTTTTACGTTAGGGTCTTTCAAGATGATTTTGAAAGCTTGCTCCACTCTCGCTGCATCTGCTGTACCACCTACATCTAAGAAGTTAGCAGGATCACCACCAGATAATTTAATAATATCCATAGTGGCCATTGCCAAACCTGCACCGTTTACCATACAGCCAACGTTACCATCTAACTTGACGTAGTTCAAGCCTACTGCTTTTGCTTCTACCTCTGTTGGGTCTTCTTCACTTGTATCTCTTAATTCTGCTAAATCTGGGTGACGGAACAATGCATTGTCATCTAAAGTCACCTTACAGTCAACAGCTACAATTCTATCATCTCCTGTTTTTAAACAAGGATTGATTTCGAACATAGCAGCATCTGATTGTACAAATGCTTTGTATAAATTAGCAATGAACTTAGTCATTCCTTTGAAAGCTACTCCACTCAAACCTAAGTTGAAAGCGACCTTTCTTGTTTGGAATCCTTGTAAGCCCAAAGTTGGGTCAATATATTCCTTGTGTAATAAATGCGGCGTATTTTCTGCCACTTCTTCAATGTCCATTCCACCTTCTGTAGAATAAATGATGACATTTTGCTTACGCTCTCTATCCATTAAGACAGAAACATAAAATTCGTCACAAGCATCAAAGTCTGGTGCATATACGTCCTCTGCGATCAATACTTTATTGACCAATTTACCTGGGCCATTGATACCACCCGGTGTTTGAGGTGTTTTTAGCATCATACCGATGATATTACCTGCTATCTCTTTTACCTCTCCTTCGTTTTTAGCGATTTTTACACCACCTCCTTTACCACGACCACCAGCGTGAATCTGTGCTTTTACTACTGCCCACTCTGTGCCAGTATCTTTTTGTAATTGCTTGTATGCAGCTACTGCATCTTTAGCGGTATCTGCAACGATTCCTTCTTGAATCGTTACACCAAAACTTTTTAGTAGATTTTTACCTTGGTATTCGTGTAAATTCATTGAAATATGGATTTAAGTTATGTGGTTTCTGATTAAGTCGGCAAAGATAGGACTATTTTGTAGAATTTGCGACCTTCTTTTTGATTACTTTACATTAATATTCGATGGTTTTGAACACATTTGTTCGGTATTTCTAATGATTTTTTGTTGACCGTTCTGGCGTCACCATTAATTTTTACACCTTTTATAAATAGATTGCTGCATCTAATCCTCACCTATAAAAATTGAATTGATAATCAGTTTAATATAATCAGATTTTTAAAGGATATAATTTGAGTTAATATCTACTACACTATGTTTTAAAAGCCATTTTTGAAAAATGCTGTCACAAAAAACGATTTTCTGAGCTTTTTTTCTTGATAAAAATAATCAATTTGCTAATCTGATAACCTCCCATACTAAGCACTTAATTAAGGTGAAACCACTTTGAAATGAGATTGATACAAGTAAGTTAAAACCTACAATATTTTAGCACTTGACTTTACCTACCGTAATGACCGATTTAGATTAATCTTCCATATTTTAAAACCTTATCCAAAAAATATATTTGTTTTCTTTCCAAGGAAGTACAAATAAGCCCCCTTTTCTCTATTAACTTATTTTACAAATTAGCACCAAAATATGTACCCATTTACCATTTTAGCTGTAAGCGATTTAGCCTCTGAGGCTGGAGTAGAAATAGTGATGAATTCCTTCGCTGAGTTTTACCATGATTTAACGCCTAAACATCAAAAACAGATTAAGTTAATTTTTATTGATAAAGGAGGGTACACAATTCCTGTATTACATTGGTCTGAAAAATTAAACATAAAGCCAATTGTACAAGTTTTGAATTGGAAAAGAATGGAAAAAGTGGAAGAGGCTTACCACCAAGCTAATTTTTTATTGATGCCTGCACAAACCAAAACAACTAATGGCATTATGCAGGCTTTGTCTAAAGGATTACCTGTTCTGAGTTATAGAGGTGCTGAGCGTGAAGGTTTGATTGATTTAACTTGTGGCATGCTTATTGATTATATGTCAACAGGTCAAAGCATTGGTGATTTTGCGAGCTTATTGCGTATGTTGTACTTTGACCCCGCAGCGTGTAAGATTTTGAAAAAAGGTGCGCTTAAAAAATATACCACCTTACTACAGTGGCAACAGACATCAGAGAAAGTTGCCCAAGTTTCCGCAGCGAGTTGAGATATATTTAATCAAAAGAACAGAAAAGCTGTTCAATTTATGTAAATAAAAAATATATTATAAATTTTACTTCGTTAGTGAATCTTTTAGAACAACTAACAGTAAATATATTCCGAACTTGCACACTTCTTCCAGATTACAGATTACAAACCCTTAGGGGAATATATAAGACTTCAGATATAGCGACGGTGAATGATTTTTTGTGATGTTTGAGCCTATTGAAGTCCACTCATTTGCATGTTATTTTTCAATATAACGTAAGACGAAACATTTGTTTACTTTTAGCCTTTTTTGTTTATCTCATTCAAGGTGAGGCACGTTAAGTGCCTCACTTTATTTTTTTGTGCCAACCTGTTTTACACAAAAATATTTCCTTCCTTTTCCATCTTCTTTAAAATTTTAGGAACTCTAAACCTAGGACCATATTTTTCCTTGAAAATTTCACATTTCGCTATGAATTTAGCTAGACCATAGCTATTTACATATTGAAAAATTCCACCTGTGAAAGCTGGGAACCCCCAACCAAATATACTTCCTAGGTTTGCTTCAGGTACCGATGTAATGACTTTTTCTTGCTTGCACCAAATAGCTTCAATGACTTGAGCAAACAATATTCTTTCTTTGATAATCTCTGCGTCGAAATCTGTTTGAGTTACTGGAAAATGGTCTTTTAATGCAGTCCATAACATCTTGCGTTCTCCTTCATACTCATAGAAACCAGCTTTTTTAAATTTCCCAGACCGATCGAGTTCGGCTACCATTTTTGTTAGGGCAGAAACAGCGGGGTGAGGGACGTATTGACTACCGTAATGTGCTGCTGCTTGGTTCTCATATTTTAGGACCATTTTAAGCGATAAGTCATCTGCAAATGCTAGCGCACCCTTAGGCATACCTGCTTGTAGGCCTAGATTTTCTATTAAGGCAGGCGGATAACCTTCTTGTAAAAGAGTGATCCCCTCAAGAATGTAGGTATTCTGAACTCTTGCTACGAAGAACCCCCAATCGTCTTTTACTACAATCGGAATTTTACCCATTGTTCGCACGAAATCAAATGCTCTAGCAATGGTTTCATCTGATGTTTTTTGACCTTTTACTATTTCCACTAAAGGTACTTTTTCTACAGGGTAAAAGAAGTGTAGACCCACATAATTTTCAGGACGATAAGATGACTTTGCCAATTTTGTAATGGGGATAGATAAGGTATTCGTTGCAAAAATGGCATACTCATCAAGATATTGTTCTGAGTCTTTTAATGCTTTAGATTTGACCATCTCGTTTTCATAGACCGCCTCGATTACTAAATCACAAGTTTCAAAGTCTTCTGGTTTTGCAGAGGTCGTTATATTTGAATATAATTGAGCCTTTTCTGCTGCTGAAATTGCCCCTTGTTCGACTAGCAGGGCTAATTGCTCCTTGGAATATTGCTTACCCAATTCTGCAATAGGCTTTGAGACATCTTTCAGAATAACTTTTAAGCCCTTTTTGATACAATTGAAGGTGATGCCTGAACCCATTCTTCCTGCACCAATCACACCGACTTGTTTTGCTCGAAATTTTCCAAAGCCTTTTGGTCGGTTGCCTCCTTTTTTTATAGCATTGTAATCATACCAAAAGGTATTGATCATGTTTCTTGTTTCAGGACGTAAAACCAACTCTGTAAAATATCTAGATTCGATTTTTGTCGCTATATCAAACTCAACTTTGGATGCTTCTACTAATGTATTTAAAATTGCCTGTGGGGCAGGGTAGTTATTATAAGTTCTTTTGGCAAGTTTAGCTGCTAATTGCTGTATGACTTTGGCTATTTTAGGATTATATGCCGTTCCTTCGGGGATACTTTCTCCTTTAATGTCCCAAGGCCTCCTACCTTCTCGATTATTCAAAAGCCACTGTTTAGCCTGTTCCATCATGGACTTTTTGTTAGGTGCTATTTCGTCTATAATACCTACTTTTAAAGCCTCCTTGGGACGATATTTTTTACCATTAGTGAGAATATAGTAGGCCTTTTCTAAACCTAAAAGCCATAATAAACGAGTAATTCCACCATTACCAGGCATTAAACCAACGGTTACTTCGGGGTGACCTAGTCTAATTTTAGAATCATCTAAAGCAATTCGGTGGTGACAAGCTAAAGCAAATTCGAAACCTGTTCCCAAAGCACTTCCATTGATGGCAGCTACTACAGGTACACCGGGATGTTCTAGCTCTCTAAAAAAATCATTCAGCGCACGAGAATGATTAAAGATCTCTTGTGCATCAATACTTGTGTGTAAATACTCTAATTCGCCTCCCTCTAAAAAATTCTTTTTAGCAGAGGTTAGAATAATTCCTTTAAGTAGACCTTTTGCTTTTTCTTTTTGTAAATGCGCCAATACGGGTCTGAAAAATTTATGCATTTCATGATTGACCACATTCACATTTCGATGCCCCATATCCAAGGTTATGGTCACGATATTATCTGTATCTTTTTTGTATTTTATCATTATTTGGAGTTGCGGGTTGCGGGTTACGAGTTGCGGGTTACGAGTTGCAAACAACCCGTAACTCGTAACTCGCAACCCGTAACTCGTTTACACAATTTCAATTATCATACTCGTCCCAATACCACCTTCGGCACTAATGGCTACCAAGCCTCGTTTGAGCTTTTGCCGTTCCAATTCGTCCAGTAGCATACCTAATAGAATGGCTCCATTGGCACCCAATGCTTCTCCAAAGGCAATATTTCCACCACAAGGGTTGAATTTTTTATCTGCTATTTTAAATGTTTGTTGGAAGAGTAGGGCAGGGGCTGCGAACGATTCATTGGCGTACCACAGGTCAATATCTTTAGGTTTTAGTTTTGCTTTCTTTAATACTTCTGCTGCTGCCTTTATACCACCTTTATGAGTAATGGTCAAATCTGTACTGAGTGTTTTTACAGCAATTATTTTTGCTCTTGCTTTTAGGTTTAGATCTTTACCCATCGCTGCATTACCAACTAAAGTTAGGGAGGCACTATCGGTTCCATGAGCTCTATTTTCATTGCTATGGGCAGGGATGATTCGTTCGACTAGCGGGTATTTTCTTAGAGCAATAGCATCAAAACCAACACGATGAGCTTTGGGATACATTGGAGGACTTGCTGTTATGATTTCTTCCGTAATATCGCTTTGAAGCGTTTCATCTTTTTCTAAAATTGCAATTTTGTTTTGATCAAAAATTGGAATGATAGATTTTTTAAAATATCCTTTTTTGCCAGCTGTTATAGCTTTTTTAATGGACTTTAAAGCAAACTGATCTAGTTGCGCTTTGGTAAAACCTTCCATGGTTGCCACTAAGTCCGCAGCTACACCAACTGGTATTGCTCCAATTCGATTCATAATATCAGGATCACTAGAAATGGCACCTCGATGTTCAGATCGATGTACTCTACTCATACTTTCTAAACCACCTGCTACAATCAGTGATTCCCAACCTGATTTTATCTTTGACGCTGCTAAACCAATGGCAACTAAGCCTGAGGCTTGAAAACGGTTGATTTGTATACCAGGAACAATTGTTGACCATTTTGCATGTAATAAAGCAGTCTTTGCTACGTTATCCGCTTGTCCACCTGCAGGTACAGCGCAGCCAATAATTAGATCGTCTACTTTGCTGGTATCCAGTTGGTTACGTTGCTTTAATGCTTTGAGACACTTACTTAGTAAATCAATTGGACGAACCTCAAACAATGAACCACTTTTATTGCCTCTACCAAGTGGCGTTCGGAGAGAATCGTAAATGTAAACTTCGGTCATATTAAAAATTACTATAATTTATTTGGTCAAAGTCTGATAAATTTTACTTTCGTCTTAAAAAGTCTAGAATCAGTAGATTAAAACGGCTTTATTTGTAAAATAATCGCATCTTTAGAAAAAAGAAATAAAAATACTATAAATAAAATTCATTCACTGATAAATTTTGAGTTCAGCTTCATTTCAAGATTTGCAGAATTTGTCAGCGAACAATAAAATTAATTACTATGGCTAGAAAAGCAAGATTAACCGTATTCTCTCGATTTATTATTATGATGCTAATTGTTGGCCCTTTAGCATTTTTAGGTGCTTCTTATTATAATGGAGAAGATGGTGTCGAAACAATCAAGAATATCTTCAATCAAAATAAAGAGAACGTCACGGAGACGCGTACTAATAGAACTGACGAAAAAGCTACTGCAAAGGTAGATGACAACACGACTTACAAAATGAAAAAATTGCAAGAAGAATTAGACTACAAGCAAAAACGATTAGAGGAGATGTTTAAGGAAAATGAAGATTTAAAGCAGAAAGTCGATCAGTTGGAGCAGCAGTTGAAAGAGAAGTAGATTGTAGAAATGTCTTTTAATTTTTTATTCAAATCTTAATTTTCATTCTTTTATGGATCAACCAATTTTTTTAGAATATTTTATTGCGCAAACTACGGGCAATAGTTTTCTAGTCCAAATTATTTTAAATGCTTTGGCTTTATTGTTAGGTGCAAGTTTATTACGCGGAGTGGAAGTGAAAGGATTTGGAAGTGCCGTCATAGTCGCCTTAGTATTAGCTTTACTAAATGCTACTTTAGGCGCTTTTATGGATTTTATCAGCGCTCCTCTAAGATGGTTAACGCTTGGACTTTTTGCTTTTATTGTGGATGCAGTTGTGATAATGCTCACATCTCACTACATGAAAAACTTTAGAGTAGACGGATTTATTTCGGCAGTTTATTTAGCCGTTGCCTTGAGTGTTTTCAATTTAATTTTATCAATTTTTATATAATTTTAGTTGCTAGTTGCTAGTTGCTAGTTGCTAGTTGCTAGTTGTGCTCGAACCAGCAACTAGCAACCAGCAACTAGAATCATCTCTTCCACTTTATCCCACATCCCGCACTAGGTCGTTGCAAACTAGCAACTGGCCGACCTACCAAAACAGCATCTAAAGCCGTTCGTAAATCTTCTCCCGTCACTGGCTTACCAGAACCTGGTCTAGAACCATCTAATTGACCTCTGTAAACTAATTGATCTTTCCCGTTAAAGATGTAAAAGTCAGGCGTACAAGCTGCATCGTAAGCTTTTGCTACATCTTGTGATTCATCATATAGGTATGGGAAATTATAGTTTGCCTCTTTAGCGTGAATGGTCATTTTATCAGGTGAATCTTGTGGATAATTAACAATATCATTTGAGCTAATAGCTACAAAATTTACCCCTAGTTCTTTATAATCTTCTACTAATTTGACCAACCCTTCGTTGATGTGGATTACATACGGACAGTGATTGCAAATAAACATTACAACTGTTGCGACTTCAGACTTGACATCTGCGAAGCTTAAAGTTTTACCAGAAATAGTATCAGGCAACTTGAAATCAGGAGCTTTTGTGCCTAAAGGCAACATATTAGATTCTGTTAAAGCCATATTCTTTATTTTTTAAATTTTGGCGAAATTACGAATTATAAGCTAATTTTTTGAACGACAGAGGTAGATGGAACTGAAGTTCACAACTAGGCGCTATTTTACCACAATAGTCACATAGGAAAAACACATAGAACACAATAGTTTTCATAGGTAGATGTTGACTGAACAGTAGAATAAATTTTATAGTAAATCTAGATACTGAATAGTAACCTTTTCTTTGTGAAAACTCTTTGTGAGCTTTGTTTCTTTGTTGTTTAAAAAACGTCATAGTACGAAAAAAAGACCTTTCAACGATAACTGTTGAAAGGTCTTTTTTGTTGAATACTAAGAAATAATTAGCAATAACTTTATTCAGCCACTGCTAAGTCTTTCTTATCTTTTTCTTCTTTTTTGCGAACTCTTTTACCACTTTCTAATTTTTTAGAAATAGCAGAATACGGTCCAACAACGACTTCTTCCCCGCCTTCTAAACCAGACTTTACAAGAATATAAGTATCATCTTGAATACCTGTGGTCACTTCAATCATTTTGACGGTATCCGCACCTTCTGCTAAAACAAAAATAACTTCTTTGATCTCAGCGTCGTCATCTACTTTACCGTCTTCTCCTTTTTCTTCTCTCGTTGTTACTGATTGAATTGGCACTGCAATAATATCATCTGCCGTAGTTGTATTTATTTCCACAGAGGCAGACATTCCTGGCCGAAAAGGAAATTTATTATTATTTGAAATTAAATCTGTGTAAGAACTAGGATCTAATCTAATTTTTACCACAAAATTGGTTACTTGATCTGAATTTAGCGAAACGGATGCTCCTGATAAAGAGGTAGCAGAGTTGGCTATTTCCGTCACTATACCTTTAAATTTTCTATCTAAATAAGCATCAACTTCTACTTCTACCGTATTGCCTAATGCTACTTTTGGTATATCACTTTCACTAACATCGACTTGGACTTCCATCGCTGCCATATTGGCTACCCGCATCATTTCTGTACCCGCCATCATATTGCTACCAACTACTCGTTCTCCTTTTTCTACGGAGAGCATAGAGACTACCCCATCCATTGGCGCAAAAAGAGAAGTACGCTTTAAGTTGGTACGTAATTCCTTCAAAGTTGCCTCATCACTTTTTACAGAATATTCAGCAGCTAATGTTGATTGCTCCGCAGCCTTTAGATTAGCTCTAGCTGATTCTAAACTTGCTTGTAGAGATCGAACATTTGCCTGTAATTGCTTTAAACTAGCCAATGAAGTTTCAAAATCTTGATCTGAAATAACGCCCTCTTTTGACAATTTTATATTCCGTTCGTGGACTGATTTTTGATTCGCCAATTGTGATTCCGTTGCCTCTAATTGTGCTTGTGCTTGTACCAAGCCTGCTTTATTACGCTCAATATCAGCTTTTGAACCTGCTAATCTAGCCTTAGAATTATTGACAGATGCCGAACCTCTTTCCACTTGGGAACGAATCGCATCAGGATCAATTTTGGCTAATAACTGACCTAACTTAACAGAATCGCCTTCTTCGATGTACAGCTCTACAATCTCTCCAGAAACATCAGGACTAATTTTCACCTCTACCTCTGGAAAAACTTTTCCACTTGCGGCTACCGTTTCTTTGATTGTTCGACGTTCGACTTTTTCTGTCGTAATTTCTATGCCTTTAGGCTTTTGTTGACCTTTCCAAACTGCAGCGGCTAATGCGACTGCTATTAAGCCAACAAGGACATAAATCAGTTTATTACTCTTCTTTTTTTTCTTCTTTGTCATTTTACGGGTTGGTTATTTAGAATAGAGAGGTGAGAGCAGAGAGTAGAGACGGAAATCACTAATCACTAATCACCAATCACTAGTTTAACTTTAAATCTTTACCTAAATAGAAATCAATTATTTTTAAACGGAAAACGTAATCATATTTAGCTCTTGCAACATTTAAGGCTGCAGTATCTAAATTTGTTTTCGCTGTTGTTAATTCTAAAGTATTAATTGCTCCTAAATCGTATCTTTTTTGAGAATTATCGAATGCTGCTTTTGCTGCCTCTAGTGATCTTTCTGATGCTGCTAATTCAGTTTGGGCTGCTCTAGCATTGGCAATTGCACTTTGCACGTCAGACTTTAGCTGTTGTTTGGCTTGTCGATTTTGCACTTCTGCATTTATAATATCTAATTTTGCTCTTTCGATATTAATAGAAGTTCGGTGATTATTATAAATTGGGATATTTACTTGTGCTCCAATAGTCTGACCAAAGTTGTTATCTAATTGAGTTCCATACGCATCGCTAGGAAAGTTATTGACACTGGCATAACGAGTATCTAATCCAGCAAAAAGCGTAACTCTTGGTAAGGCATCTGCTTTGGCGATTGGTACGCCTAGTTCAGCACTCTTCATTCTAGCCTCGCTAGCTTTGATACTTGCTTGCGAATTCAAGGCTTGTGTATAGACAGAACTAAGCGTCTGAGCCGCTATGTCTGTATTTACATTCATTATTTCAGTTGGCATTACAATCTCCAAATTGTAATCAGGTTCCAATTCTAAAATATTTTTTAGTGTTAAATAGTTGATTTCTACTGAATTTTCGGCCTGAATTAATGTCTGCTCATTTCTAGCAATTTGAGCTAAAATATCTAATCTATCAGCAGCAGGGACCGTTCCTGCATTAATTCTTTTATCTATTACGGACAATTGCTCTTGTGTTTGGTCGATCGCTCTTCTAGCAATCGTGACTTGCTCTTTTGCCAATAGTATATTCAAATAAGCAGAGGCCATTTGTAAAGCAATGTTTTGAAATTGTGTATTGGCGTCCTCTCTAGCAGCGTCTAGACTGTGTTTACTTTGCTTGATGGTATTAGTGATCGCACCACCATTAAATGCAGTCAAACTTGCATCGACATTCCAGTTATTAAATCCAAGTCTTGTATTGATAAAATCGTTGGTTACTGGATTGATACCTCTACCATAATTAAATCCTAGAGAAGTTCGAGCACTGACATTTGGTAAGCGAGCCATTCTGCTCCCTTTCTCCGTTAACTCAGCCTGCGAAACAGCAATTTCTGCTTGTTTTAAAGTTAAATTATTTTGTTTAGCATGGCTAATGCATTTTTCTAAAGACCATGCCTCTTGAGCTGAGAGACTAAAAGAAAGGGTTAATGCACAAAGCATTAAAAGAGTTGTTTTTCGTAACATGTGTAATAACATTTTTTTCGGCGATTTCTTTGAAGTCAAAAAACGATTTTTCAATGTACTGGCGATTTAAATCGCCCCTATAACCATTTTTCTGGCGAATGAATTCGCCTGTACTTTAGGTCCACAAAAATACATCAAATTAAATAAATCATCCTTTGAAACGGTGATACAATAATAAAGATAGCTTATCAAAATGACCCCATTATTTATATCAAGTTGTAAAAATCATGGATAAAAGGGGATTTAATTCGGATTATTGAAAGAATGAATGTTAAAATGAGAAAATAATTAGCTGGTGTAGCTGTTATATATTCAAAAGGTGATTAAAAATGGCAAGTCTAATGGATTATGTTACAGTAGCAATATAATTTATTACAAGAAAGCAATTTTTTTAAGTACTAAAGAAATAGATTTGTACTGGATTTAATAGTGTTTTTTATTTGATTGAATATCTAATACGGATTGTACGCATAATTGTGAAAATGTGAAAAAATAGTAATTAGACTAAACAATTTTGTGAAATTATGCATCTTTAGTTTTGAGTACCTTTTTTTAATGAAAATTTATTGTATGAAAAATTTCCTAACTTTTATTTTCTTCTTTTCTATAAATTCCCTTTTTGCTCAATCCAATCAGGCTTTAAATTCAATCGAACAAGCGGTCGAATCTCATGCGGATGCTGAAAAGATTTATGTCCATACCGATAGAGATTATTATACTGGAGGAGGAGATATATTTTTTAAAGTTTATTTGACAAATGAAAGTATTCGGCAGGAACAGGCTAAAAGTAAAGTTGCTTATATAGAGTTGGTTAGCTCTGATGAAAAGATTCTACAGACGAGAACGATTGCTCTAAAAGATGGAAACGGTGTTGGCGATTTTAAACTTACCAGCAAATTTAAAAGCGGTCAATATGTGATACGTGCTTACACCAACTATATGCGAAATTTTGACGAAGCGTTTTTCTTTAGAAAATCTATTTACATACGTGGCGTTACTAATTTGAATGAAAAGGAAATGTCCCCTAAAACTACGGTTGATGTACAATTCTTTCCAGAAGGAGGAGATTTAGTAGTAGGAACTCCATCGAGAATAGCTATAAAAGCGGTAGATAACTCTGGAAAAGGTATTCCAATAAAAGGTAAAGTTTCATCAAATAAAGAAGTGATTGTTAACGAAGTCGGCACTAACCAAAATGGATTTGGTGAATTTAAGTTAGAACCTGAATCTAATCGTACCTATACATTTGAAGGTCAGCATAATGGAAAAGCAATTAAAGTGGACTTACCGACTGCTTTAATAGAGGGCGTAGTATTAGACATTAACAATAGCTCCGAAGAAGTGATTCATATTGATGTAACGACTAATTTGCCAA
>CALDTJ010000650.1 GCA_937924145.1 uncultured Saprospiraceae bacterium | reverse complement strand
AAAGAGCACTAATACTACTGATAATCAACATTTTAAATATTATATGTTTTTTCCTTGACGCCAATTCGAATGAAATTCGGGGGAAATCGAATAAACGATATGTCATAACCACGAAGTGGTTGAACTTAACATGCTCATATTGGGGTTGTGTAGAAAGTCAATTTTTGAATATTATTAAAACTTTTCATTATTTAATAATATTTGATAATGAATAATTTACAAAATTAAAAAATGAATAATTGTTTCTAATTTTGACTTTTTACACAACCCCTCAGGAGAAGGGTTATTTTCCATCCCCCGAGTTGCACTCGGGGCTAATCATGTTTAACCACTTCGTGGTTGTCTTGGTCAACTATTAGCTTATACTTCACTTCATTCACAAACTAATAGAATAAAAAATTATTCATCATCATTAGAAGGCGAGTCTTCTGAGGGAGCATCCTCCTCACTAGAAGGTAACTTCTCTGTTGGTAAATCTTCTTCAGAGTCATCTGATAAACTTTCATAATCATCAGCGTCCTCATTTAAAGCATTATCATCATCAGAAGTAGATTCGGTTATTGTCTCTTCTTCCTCTGTTGTTTCTTCTTCAATAGCGGGGGCATCTTCGGTAGGTTCCTCAGTTGGCGTTTCTATCTCGTTCATGGCGTCTTCAACATCAGCTACATTCGCCTCTTCATTTGCAGTAGGTTGTGCATCGGCAGGTACTTCTTCTACAGGTGCGGCGGCTGACGATTCATCAATAGGCGCCTGTTCTCCAATTTCATTATCTGGCTCCTTAAAATCTTTTGGTTTAGGCATGTCGTCCAAACTTTTCAGACCAAAGTAATCCATAAATTTCTCACTTGTACCATACATAAGTGGTCGCCCTGGCGCCTCACTCCTTCCGACAATAGCAATTAATTCTTTTTCTAATAATTTTTGGACCGAATAATCACAACTTACTCCTCTGATTTTTTCCATCTCACTTTTTACCACAGGTTGCTTGTAAGCAATAATAGACAAGGTTTCCAAAGCAGCTTTGGACAATCTTCTTTTATTGTTTTGTCTCAATAAAGTCCCGACAGAATTATGAAAAGAAGGCTTGGTCAAAAACTGGAAACCGCCTGCTATTTCTAAAAATTCAAAAGAAAAGTGCTCTTCTTGGTATTTCTCTTTCAATTCATCAATTGCTTTTTCTAGTGCAGGCTTTTTGAACTTAGTCTCAAAAGTCTCCTCTAGACAAGATTTAATTTCTTTGAAAGAAATAGGTGATTCTGATACGAAAACAATACTTTCTATATGTTGTACTAGTTGGTCCATTCTATTTGTGTAGTTTTTTAAGAGCAGAGAATAGAGATGAGAGAACAGAGATCAAAACTGATATTGATACACACCTCTATTATTCAGTCTCTTTAAAAGAAAGACAAAAATAAGTAGTTTCTTTGCTATAAAATAGAAACAGAGATTTTTTAGTTAGAAAAATATTGAATAGTGGAGAATCAGCTTACTTTTGTACTAGCTAAAAATAATTATTAATCAATAATCAATCAACCAAATTGCTCTGGAATGAACTCGTCAAATTAGCCTTATTGGGTACCAACAGAAGTACCTTATCTTCGACCATGAAAGCGGAGTTGCAAAGCTATGGCATTGACACAGAGAAAGAAATTACAGAAGTTGTTTTAGAAAGTGCAGCCTTGCAAGCACCTTTGCAAAAGGCAGGTTTTCAACCTCAAAAATGGGAAGGTGAAAATTTGACGATAAGTCCAGAAGAAGAATTAGCCAATTGCAGCATCAAATCAGCCAATCATTTAGGTCTCATATTAATAGGCCGTTATCCTTATGCATTGACAGAATTTGTGCAAACAATGGCCAATCATAATAAATGTTTACCTGCTGAATTATTACCAGAGTTGTTAGATAAATGTATCAAAGAGGAAGAACTTTGGCAAACATTAGCACCAACGATTGGCAGTAGAGGGCAATGGTTGATAAAATTAAATCCTACTTGGCAAAAATTAGCTGTTACTATTTCGCAAGAGAAATGGGAAATCGGCACAAAAGAGGAACGAATCGCCATTTTAAAAGCCCTTCGAAAACAAGATCCAACAGAAGGTTTAAAACTATTATTATCTACTTGGGCAGAAGATGGGTTAGCAGAAAAAACAGCTTTTCTTAAGTGTTTAGCAATTGGCTTGTCGGACATTGACGAAGTTTTTTTAGAAGAATGTTTAGATTTTTCAAGAAAGGGCGTCAGAGAGCATGCCGCCATATTGCTAAGTGAGTTACCAAATAGTCAATTACAAGAAAGAGTCTTTGACTATCTAAAAGAGGCAATTACCATAGGTAAAGAAAATGGCATAGAAAAGCCGATTATTATTTTACCATCTCCGAAAGATAAAGCACTGATTCGAGATGGCATTAGTCCAAAAAGAAAATGGAAAAGAGGAGGAGAAACGACGGGGATGTTGTATCAGATGGTCAGTATTTTACCTCCTAATAAATGGGAGAAATTATTTAACAGAACACCAGAAAATATTTTGCTTTTTTTTACAAAAAGTGAATGGTCAATGATGTTAATTGAAGGCGTGGCAGCAGCGGCGGCTTTGCATAAAGATGATAATTGGAAGGCGGTAATTCTACGATTTTGGTTAGCCCATTTCGCTAATCGACATTGGACACAACTGGATGTGAAACCTATTTTGGATGAAGTACCAAATGCGGTTTATAATGAAGTATTATTTGAAAAATTAAAAGCAGTTAAAGTTTTACCAGATGAACATTCGCCTTTGATTCAGTTATTACAAAGAGAAGGGTACATTTGGGAAGACCGACTAACGAATATGGTAATGTCTCAATTGAGAGAATGGGTAGCCGATAATGTGAGTTATTCTTGGTCTGGTTTTCAATATAGAGCAATGCTAAAACGAGCCGCTTATAGCGTTAGTCCAAAAATGGAAAAGTCATTGAGTAAGTTTTGGATGGGCGATTCCAGAAATTGGGCTGGTTGGGAAAAAGACATCCAACAGTTTTTGATGGTTTTGAGTTTTAGAAAGGAGATGTTGGCTGAATTAGAAAAATAAAAAATAGGTATCAGGTTTCGGGTTTCGGATGCAAGGTTAGATATTGACAACGTGCGTAGTCAACTTCTAGCCTTGTACCTGACGCCTGATACCTGCCACCAACAAACCTAAGTTATGAGTAACGTACTACGACAACACGCCGAAAATCAGTATGCCAAGGAACTAAAAGCCTTAAAAAAAGCAGATGATCGGCAAGTGCCAAAAAATTGGAATATGTCTCCGTGGGCGGTAGTGACCTATATCATGGGTGGCACATTGGAAGACGGCACAGAAATCGAACCGAAATATTTTGGAAATAAAAGGTTAATTGAGGTAGCAGTGGCAACGTTGGTAACTGATCGAGCGTTGATGTTGATGGGTATTCCTGGAACAGGAAAAACTTGGGTGTCAGAACATTTGGCAGCAGCTATTTCTGGTAATTCTAAATTATTGGTACAAGGAACAGCAGGTATGAGCGAGGAGGCATTGCGCTACGGTTGGAATTATGCCAAATTGATTGCTGAAGGGCCGTCAGAAAGTGCAATGGTTCCAAGTCCGATGATGACAGCGATGCAAAAAGGGAAAATTGCCAGAATAGAAGAGTTAACGAGAATTCCGTCCGATGTACAAGATACTTTGATTACTTTATTATCAGAAAAATTGCTACCAATTCCAGAATTAAATACAGAGGTGCAAGCACAGAAGGGCTTTAATGTAATTGCTACAGCTAATGATAGAGACAAAGGGGTCAACGAATTATCAAGTGCTTTGCGCAGAAGATTTAATACTGTTGTATTGCCTTTGCCAGCTGAGTTGGAAGAAGAAGTAAATATTGTAAAAAATAGGGTAGATAAATTGGGAAAGGCGCTAGAAATGCCAAGTTCGCCTGCACCAATGAAAGAAATCCAACGCTTAGTAACCATTTTCAGAGAATTGCGTACTGGAAAGACCGAGGATAATAGAACGAAGTTGAAATCTCCGAGCAGTACTTTAAGTACAGCAGAGGCCATTTCAGTAATAAATAGTGGACAAGCTTTAGCCACTCATTTTGGTGATGGAGAGCTGAAAGCAGCAGATTTAGCGGCAGGTATCACAGGAGCAATTATCAAAGATCCTGTACAAGATAGAACGGTCTGGATTGAGTATCTGGAAACAGTCGTAAAAGACAGAACAGATTGGAAGGATTTGTACCGTGCTTGTCGAGAATTAGTTGATTAATATTTAGAACTAATCACTAATTACCAATCACTAATCACTGTGCAATTGATTTTACGACGGAATACCCTTAAATTTGCAGAACTTTTTGAAAAACGGCAATTTTAAATAAAAAAATATTATTTTAAAATAGTTCTATTTAATTGGTTATCAATACTTTTTAAATTAGAAATACGATATTAGAAGAGTAGCTAAAATAACAAACGTTTCGAGAAGAAACAGATTTAATTTACAACAAAAAAATTGATTAAGACAGATGGCACTTATAGGAACGATTCGAAATAACAGCTGGCTATTAATCGTCGTCATTGGTTTGGCACTAGCAGCGTTCATTATCATGGACATGACTTCTGCTGGAAATAGAGGGGGCGCAGTTACCTCTTTAGCAATGGGAAAAGTAGAAGGTAAGACGGTTGATTGGAATGAATTTCAAGGCGTAGAGAATATGCTTTATTCAGGAAGTTCAGCAGATGTATTCGCAAGAAGAAGTCAATTATGGAATTACTTTGTAGAAGAGGCAATTGTTTCTAAGCAAGCAGATGCTTTAGGTTTACAAGTAAGCAGAGATGAATTGATTGATTTACAATTTGGTGCTAATAAAAGCCCAGTAATTGTGAATCGTTTCAGAAATCCACAAACGGGTGCGGTTGATGTAAACTCTTTAAATCAATTCCGTCAGCAAATTCAGGATGGAACTATTTTGCCAGAACAAAAGCGTTTTTGGGCACACCAAGAAAAAGAAATCATCAAGGATAGACTACAATCTAAGTTGAATACAATGGTCGGCAAGGCTTTATACACTCCAACTTGGATGGTAGAGCAAACTTACGGCGACCAAACACAACGTATTGCTTTTGATTTTGTAAAAGTACCATTTACGGAAGTAGATGATAGCGAAATCAAATTAACTGATGCTGATTTTTCTAGCTACTTAGCAGCTAATAAAGGGACATATATGCAAGATGAGGAAACTCGTCGAGTAGATTATGTGGCTTTCGATGTAATTCCTTCGGCAGCAGATTCAGCAGGGTACAGAGAAGATTTAACTAAGTTAATCGCAGGTTTTGAATCTACCGACAATGATACTGTTTTTGTAGAGAATAACTACGGTACAGTTAACCCAACATGGTTAGCAACTACTGATTTGCCAGCATCTATCCAAGATGCAGTAGCTAATACAGCAGTAGGAAAAGTATACGGACCTTACTTAGAAGGTAAGACTTATCAAATTTTAAAAGTAATGGACAGAGCTGCTTTAGCAGATTCTTCTACGACTCGTCATATCTTAATCAATGCGACGGATGCGGCTAGTTTTGCAGCAGCAGATGCAAAGATTGACAGTATCAAGGCAGCTATTGAATCAGGTAGTGATTTTGAAGAATTGGCAAAAGCATTAAGCCAAGATCAAGGAAGTGCTGCAAAAGGTGGTTTATACGAAAAGATTCCAGTTAACCAATTTGTACCTGAGTACCAAGATGTCATGTTAAACGGTCAATTTGGAAAATTATATAAAGCAAGAACTGCCTATGGTGTTCACTTAATCGAGCCAATTAGCCGATCAAGAGCAACAACTGACCGAGTAAAGATTGCCATCATTGGTCAATCAATTACTCCATCAGAAGATACACAAAATGCAGTATTCGAAGAGGCTAACACTTTCTTAGCTAAGAATAGAACGATTGCTGACATGCAAGCAGCAGTTGCCCAAAGTGGTACTTTGACAGTTGAATCATCAGGCGCATTGAAAGCAAATGATTTTGCAGTAGGTAGCTTAGGTTCTGGTTCAGATGCAAGAGAAATTGTAAAATTTGCTTTTGATCCTAGTGTAGATGTAGGAGCTGTTTCAGCGGGTGTTTATTCATTTGCAGATCCTGTAGAATTATATATCAACAAGTATGTGGTAGCAGGATTAAAGAATGTACAAGATGCAGGAATGCCATCTGTAGCAAGTATCAAAGATGAAATTGAGGCGTTGGTAAGAAACCAGAAGAAAGGAGATGCCTTAAAAGCAAAGATCAACGGAAGTGATTTAAATGGTATTGCTGGACAATTTGATTCAGAAGTAGAAAATGCTAAAGATGTTACTTTCGATGCTAGCTTTGTTCCTGGTTTAGGAAACGAGCCAAAAGTAATTGCAGCAGCGTTCAATATGGATGTAAATAGCGTTTCTCAACCAATCGTTGGAAACAGTGGAGTATATGTAGTAAAACTAAACCAAAAGCCAGCAGTTGGTACGGCAATGAATATTCCACAATTAAGAAAAAATAGCTCTTCTACCGCAGCTACTCAAGTAACTGCTCGCTTAATGCAAGCCATGAAAAAGAATGCAGAAGTAGAAGATTTACGTTCTAAGTTTTATTAATCGTCAAGGTTAAATTTGACAAATTCTTAGCGTTCTAGGAACTATAGTTAAAAAAGAGCGGTTGATTCATTTCAATCGCTCTTTTTTAGTTTGAATGTTTATTGAAAATTAAATCCCTGCCAACCCTTCGAGGGCTGGCAGGGGTTACCTTGCGAAAAATAAACAGTTAAACTTGCGTTATAAAACAGTTTTTTATAACCTTGTTATAGCAAAATCTCCCTTCCAAATTATTACCAAATAAGCCACACAAATTTCAAAAACAGGCAGACTGTCCACCTTCGATAAAAAATCGGGGGTAAGCGACTGTATACCGTAAACCGTTCATAAAATGGTAGCATTAGACGTCAACATCATCGAGGATTTAAAAAAGTTAAGCAAAGCTAGTAGAAAACTAATTCGCCTAAGCGACCATGAAGTCAATACCATCTTAAATGAATTGGCGGATTTAACTTTAGAAAATAAAGCAGAAATATTAGCAGAAAATCAAAAAGATTTGGATCGTATGGATCCCAATGATCCCAAGTATGACCGTTTGTTATTGAATGAAGCTCGTTTAGTTGGTATTACAGAAGATATTAGAAAGGTAGCTAGTTTGCCTTCGCCACTAAATAAAACACTAGAAAATAGAACTTTACCTAACGGATTGGATTTAACCAAAACAACCGTTCCTCTAGGCGTTATCGGAATTGTTTTTGAATCTCGTCCAAATGTTACTTTTGATGTCTTTTCCTTATGCTTTAAATCTGGTAATGCCGCAGCACTAAAAGGCAGTAGAGATGCTCATTTTTCTAATATAGCGATTGTTAAATTGATCCATCAAGTATTAGCAAAGTATGGTTTAGAAAACGTTTGTTATTTAGCACCAAGCGAACGAGCCGCTTTAAAATATATTTTAGAGGCAGTAGATTATGTCGATACCATTATACCAAGAGGTAGTCAAGGGTTAATCAATTTTGTCAGAGCCAATTCGAAAGTACCCGTTATAGAAACAGGGGCAGGAATTGTCCATACGTATTTTGACAAAAGTGCAGATATTCAAAAGGGAAAAGCCATTGTAGAAAATTCAAAATCTAGAAGAGTCAGTGTTTGTAATGCCTTAGACTGTTTGGTAATTCATCAAGATAGATTATCAGATTTACCTATCATCATGAGCAATATGGACAAGGCGCATGAATGTGTAGTCTATGCAGATGCCGCTGCCCTACCCTATTTACAGAATTCTTATCGCTCCGATTTATTACATCCTGCAACGGAAGACAGTTTTGGAACAGAATTTTTATCTATGAAAATGTCTATCAAAACTGTCAACGATATGGAGGCTGCTTTAGATCATATTGCAGAATTTAGTTCTAAACATAGTGAGGCGATTGTAGCAGAGGATCAAGATACGGTCAATTATTTCTTAAAAAATGTGGATGCTGCAGTAGTTTACGCTAATACATCCACCGCATTTACAGATGGGTCACAATTTGGAATGGGCGCAGAGATAGGTATTAGTACTCAAAAGTTACACGCTCGTGGGCCAATGGCTTTGCAAGAACTGACTAGTTATAAATGGATTGTGAAAGGAGATGGGCAGGTGAGAGGTTGATGAAAAATTTAGTCTTTCCAGCACTGCAGTGCTGGAAAGACTTCGACACTAGGATTTCTTCGTTTTGATACTACAACCAATTGCTTTAGTAAAAGTCGTTTCGGGCTTTTTACCAGCATCTAGAGCAGCAATAGCATCTTCTACAAATTTCGTTGTTACCGCACTAGCATCTTGTGCGTTATTATCCAAAGCACCAATATATTGCACCGTTTTCTTCGCATCTAACAAATAGATGTGCGGAGTTCGAGTAGCGCCATAAGCAGGATAAACCTTTTGCCCATCATCAAATAAATACGCAAAAGGGAATTTTTTATCCGCTGCTCTTTCTTTCATCTTGTCGAAACTGTCCCCTGGTTTTACCTCAGGATCATTCGGATTGATGGCAATAACAGGATAACCTTTAGCTGCATATTTGTCGTGCAATTCTATAAGTCTTTGCTCATACATGACCGCATAAGGACAAGTATTGCAGGTAAAAACAACGATATAGCCTTTGGCATCTTTATAACTATCTAAAGAAATAGTTTTTCCGTCAATATTTTTTAAAGCGAAGTCAGGAGCGGTATCTCCTACTTCTATGCCATTGGTATCAATATTTGTCGCTGCGACAAACAAGCCAATAACAGCGATTAATAAAACAGAAAGGTTAATTACTTTTTTCATAAAAAGGATTTTTGATTGTTGATATTATTAGTTTCACACAACGCCACTACGACGCAACGTAAAAATGGTAATTATAAAAATGGTGTAATGATTTCTTCTAATTCTTCTAAGTTTTCAAATGATTTTTCATAAAATTTATTGGTCTCACCTTTGTAAACAACCGTCGCAGGAATCGCACCCGACCATTTTGGGTTGACTTTATCGACCCAACTATTAGCATCAGGGTCAGTCAAAACTAAAACTTCAGATTGCAATTTATTCTCTGCTAAAAATGGTTTTAATTTCGTTTCTAGTTGCTTTGGGAAATCTAAACTTACCAAAATGACTTTTACTTTTTCAGCCTCATATTTTCGATTCAAGGCCTCAAAGTAGGGTAATTCTTTCACGCAGGGAGCGCACCAAGTAGACCAAAAATTAATTACATAAGTTGTATCATTTCGCTGCTCAAAGATAGTTGCCAATTCTTCATAGTTTTCATAGATTGGTGGCAAGCCATCCATTGTTTTAATCGTAGAAACGGTTGCAGCAACAGTTTGAGTAGTAGATTCTCCTGTTTTTTGATCTTGTTGACAGGCAACTAGTAAAAAAGCGACACTAAATACGGTTAATATAAATTTATACATATCTTTTTGTTAAGCTGAAAGCTGTATTTTTGCGTTCGATTATAAAACGTTGGTCAATAGCCAATAATTGTCAGATTTAGGAAATAGATAGTACTGTCTGTATTTATACTTCTTCCTTCAATCCTTATTCATGGAGCAAATTCTCAAATACTTCCCTGATTTAAACGAAACGCAGCAAAATCAGTTCAACCAATTGGGCGATTTATATAAAGAGTGGAATCAAAAAATCAACGTCATTTCAAGAAAAGACATTGATAATTTATATGTTCGACACGTCCTACATTCCTTAGCGATTCCACCTGTCGTACGTTTTAGAGACGGCGCAGATATATTAGATTTGGGTACAGGTGGTGGTTTTCCAGGTATTCCATTGGCTATTTTATATCCACAAGTCAATTTTACCCTAATTGACGGTACTCGAAAAAAAATCAGTGTGGTGCAAGAAGTAATTGATGCTATCGGTTTGAAAAACGTCACTGCCAGACAAGTTCGAGCAGAAGAATTGAAAGGTAAATTTGATTTTGTGGTGACACGTGCAGTTGCCCGATTAGATAAATTGATTGGTTGGAGTCAGCGTTTAATTAAAAATACAGAACGACACGCCATTCCCAATGGTATTTTAGCCTTAAAAGGAGGAAATGTAGAGGCAGAGGCAAAGGATATTCCTAAAGGCAATTACGTAGAAATATACCCCATTAATGATTTCTTTTCAGAGGAGGAGTTTAATGAGAAATATGTGATTTACGTGCAAAAATAGGCTGGTTGCTAGTTACTGGTTGCTAGTTTCGAGCGCAACCAGCAACTAGTAACTAGCAACCAGCAACTATCAAAATATGAACTATACTTTCCTAAAACTAGGCAGTCTTTTCGCCCTATTTGGTGTCATCCTTGGTGCATTCGGCGCACATGGTTTAGAGAATCATTTATCTGCTGACCAATTAGATACTTTTGATACAGGTATTCGGTATCAATTTTACCACGCTTTGGCGTTAATTTTGCTGGCTATACTAACTGCACCGATGAAGAATCATCGCTTTTTGAAGTATGCAGGTTGGTTATTTACAGCAGGGATTATCTGCTTTTCGGGGTCTATTTATTTATTGGCTTGTCGAGAATTTTTAGGGATTGAAAGTTGGAGATGGTTAGGGCCGATTACACCTATTGGTGGGACTTTTTTTATTATTGGTTGGGGGTTGTTGTTTGCTGCGGCGAATGTAGTGCCAAGCTCCAGCTTGGTAAAATAGTAATGTACTAAAAGAAAAGATCAACATATAAAATAAGCCAAGCAGGAGCTTGGCGCTACAAAATATACCATGTCAAAAATTCAAAAAAAATATCAAGACTACGTTGCCACTATGCAAAAAAGAGCAGACGTGGATTATTCGATAGGCGTATTAAGTTGGGATAAAGAAACGTACTTACCAGAAAAAGGGGCTAGGTTTAGATCTCAACAAGTCGCTACTTTATCAGGTATTTCCCATGAAATATTTACAGATAAAAAATTAGGAAAAACGCTAGCAGAGCTGAATGACAAGTCAGCCAAACTAGATAAACGACAGGCAAAAAATGTAAAATTAAGCCTAAAAGAATACGAACGTTCGACTAAGTTGTCAAAAGAGTTTGTAATCAAAAAATCGCAGGTTATCTCAAAAGCGTATCACGCTTGGATGGAGGCTAGAAAAGCAAATGACTATAAAATTTACAAAAAAGCATTAGGGGAAGTCGTAGATATGTGTAGAGAGGAGGCAGAGTTGATTGGCTACAAAGATCACCCTTATGATGCACTTTTAGACATCTACGAGCCAGATGCTAAGACTAAAGATTTGACCAAATTGTTCAAAGATGTTAGAGAGCAATTAGTTGATTTTGTTAAAGAATTAAAAGAAAGATCACAAGTAAAAGATAGCTTTCTTTACAAAAAGTATGATACCGATAAGCAGTGGGACTTTGGTTTAAAATTGCTCAAGAATATGGGCTATGATTTTAAGGCAGGTCGCCAAGATTTATCAGAGCATCCGTTTACCATTAATTTTTCGCCAGAGGATGTACGAGTCACGACTAGAGTCGATGAAAATGATTTTATGAATATGACTTGGAGTTGTATTCATGAGGGCGGACATGCCTTGTATGAGCAAGGATTGCCATCGGAGCAGTACGGTTTGCCTTTGGGTGCTTATATTTCTTTGGGGATTCACGAATCTCAATCTAGACTTTGGGAAAATAATGTTGGCCGAAGTCTACCTTATTGGAGAGCACATTATAAAGGTTTGAAAAAACGATTTCCTAAAAATTTAGGGGACATTTCTACTAAAAAATTCTACAAGGCGATCAATAAAATTGAGCCAAACTTAATTCGAACGGAGGCAGACGAATTGCATTATCATTTCCATGTTTTAATCCGTTTTGAAATGGAAAAAGGGTTAATGGAAGGAAAATTGAAAGTAGATAATTTAGATGAAGTTTGGAATGCGAAGTATAAAGAATATTTAGGTGTAAAAGTGCCTGATGCCAAGCAAGGTATTTTACAAGATATTCACTGGTCGCACGGCAGTATTGGTTATTTCCCTACTTATTCTTTAGGAAGTTTTTATGCTGCTCAATTTTTCCAACAAGCAGAAAAAGAAATTCCTAATCTTTTAGGGGAGATTGAAAGTGGAAACAATCAGCCATTACTAGATTGGTTACGAACGAATATTCACCAGCATGGTCGCTATTATAATGCGGAAGAATTATGTAAGAAATTGACGGGTGAGAAATTGAATTTCAAGTATTTTATGAAGTATGCTCGGAAGAAATTTGGTGGTATTTACGGATTGTAAGTTAACAAAAAGGGGAATAATAGTTGCAGCATAAAACAAAATATAGTAGTTCTTTCGTTATAGGAGAAATACTAACCCCCTTTTCAAATCTAAATCTTTTAACATGACATCCGTAGTTAAACATTTTTTTCTGGCTACCATCTTTACTTTATTAGTTACGCCAGTATTTGCTCAATTATCCTTTGGTATCAAAGGAGGCACCAATATCGCTGAATATTCTTTTAAGCAAAACGGTACTAATTTAGACCAAGAATCCATTAATGGATTTACGTTAGGAGCTGTTTTAGAAATTGGATTAGGTGGAAATGTCTATATTCAACCAGAGGCAGTTTTCATACAAAAAGGCAGTCAGCTACAAGTCTTAAATGACGATAACAAATTCAATGTCAATTACTTAGACATCCCTGTTTTACTAAAAATAAAAGTACTCAACTCCAATTTATTTAATGTTAACTTATTGGGTGGGCCTTCTTTTGGTTTAGCCTTAGGGGGAGAACAAACTTCAGGTGGACAAACGGTAGATGTAAATTTTGGAGGAGAAGACGGTTTCAAACGCTTTGATTTAGGTATCAATGCAGGAGGTGGAATTGGCGTCAACTTCGGAAGTATTGGTCTCTTCGGAGATGTACGCTACCTTTTTGGCGTGAGTAATATTAGCGATGATGCTGATCGGGAAATTAAAAATAAGGGCTTGAATCTAAGTGTTGGTTTGATGTTTAGAATTCTTGGCAAATAGGCAAGTTATCAGTTGTCGGTTTCCTAACGAAAAGTAACTGACAACTGATAACTGACAACAAGTATTAAGCCGCTTTAGAAGTCGCAAAATTCCGCACCTTTTTGATTTCTGCGTATTCGCTAAAAGAAATCATCCTACCACTTTCCTCATCCCACAATTTATTAAAAATCGTTCCTAGACTTTGCGTAAAAGTCAAGGTCGTTACATGCTTTTGTAAGATAGGATTCTCTTCCGCACATTTCGCCAAATTGTAATTAGGGATTTGAGAGCTCAAATGGTGAATATGGTGATAACCAATATTACCTGTCAACCAATGTAATACTTTAGGTAATTTATAGTAAGAGGCACCTTTAATAGCTGCTAGGACATAATCCCAGTTCTTTTGCCATCTTTGGTAAGTATCTTCATGTTGGTGTTGCACATAGAAAAACCAAAAAGAAATAACACCAAAGAAATAAACAATTGGTAAATGCACCATTAAAAATTTTGACCAACCGAAAAGAAATCCACAACCAACAAATATTCCTGTAAACAATAAATTATTCATCGTCATGGCACTATGTATTCGTCCCCAGCCTTTTCTTCCTTTTCCTAAGAATGGATAACGCATAGAAAATACTAAATAGATAATTGGCACTACAAAAAATAGCATAATCGGGCTACGGAAGATTCGATAAGAAAATTTTCTTGCACCAGATAGGTTATGATATTCTTCTACTGTGAGGAAGTTAATATCGCCAAAATCTCTTTCTTCTAATTGTCCTGTATGTCCATGATGATGACTATGTACTTTCGCCCAATATTTATAAGGCATCGCACTAAAAAAGCTACAAAATAAACCTACTCTATTATTCCATTTCCTTTTTTGGAAAAAAGATTGGTGTCCACAATCATGCTGGATAATAAAAATACGCACGAGAAAGAAAGCATTGATAATGCCCAATCCTAGTGTAATTAAATAATTCCAAGAGAGCGAAAAGTACATTAAAATCCACAAGGCAATAAAAGGCCCAAAGGAATTTAATAATTGTATGATAGCTTTTGTATTATTCGGTTTTTTGTATTGACTGATGATTTTGGCCCAGTCTTTCAAGTCATTTTTAATTTCTTGTTCCATTGTCCAGTTAAATTTTTACAAATAAAAAGCAGTCTCCAAAAGTGTTTAGGGCATTGAAATAATTTAGTTCTAAAGGGAATCTGTCTGCTAAGACAAGGAAAAAGAGAATTTGTGACAGAAGGGGGATTTTTTTTGAAAATTTATTTTTTTCGAGCAATAGTTGGCGTTTCTTGAGTTTCTTGTTGAAAGAATGCAATCAAATTTTGTAGGTTTCCATTTTTACAAACAGTAGAAATTTCTTTAGAAACTTGGTTTTTTTTCTCGATATTTAAAGGAAAGCGAAGTTGAGGCGTTTTAATTTTCTTTTTTGCTCGGCTAATAATTTGCCGACAATGATCCATTTTTTTATCAAAAATCTCTGTTAATTGAGGGTAATCCATTTCAAAACCTTCTTTCAGAATAAGCATACTGAATTCTGGCAAAGTCAATTTTTGTAATAATTCACTAATCCCTGTTGATAAATCTTGTTCGAAATCAAAAGGTCGAAAATCCATCTCGTCGTACCGATTTCGAAGACCTTCCAAAGGATTATTAAAATGAATTTCCCTAGTTTTACGAAGAGAATTGAGAAAATTAATACAAATATTTTTTAATGTTTGCACCAAATAAGCTCTGACATTTTTGATAGTCGTATGGTCTATTTTCAACCATTTTTCGAAAGTATCTTGTACTAAATCCTCCGCATCTTTCATGCAGCCAACCATGTTAAAGGCCATTCGTTGGAGCTGTGGTTGATATTGTAAAAATGTTTCTGCGGAAGACACTGAATTAGAAGTTATTAAGGTTATTGGAAGTTATTAGAAGTTATTTTTCTGAGCCTAGCTCAG
Organism: uncultured Saprospiraceae bacterium; assembly: GCA_937924145.1. GTDB lineage: Bacteria > Bacteroidota > Bacteroidia > Chitinophagales > Saprospiraceae > JAFMDF01. The sequence continues at coordinate 15,438 of CALDTJ010000650.1, read as the reverse complement.
AATGTTAGTAGAGAAAATAATCCCTAATAACCAAATAATTGCTAATAACCTTTTTTCAAAGTGCAAGATACTTCAAATTTTAATCAAAATTGCTACATATCTTTGTTTTAATATGAAGTTACTTGTAATCGAAGACGAAAAAGCCCTTGCGGATAATATTAAGTCCTATCTCTCCACCAATGAGGTGATTTGCGAGGTCGCTCAAAATTATCAGGAGGCCGTAGCTAAACTAAACGTTTATTCCTACGATGTTATTCTATTGGACATCATGTTGCCAGATGGGAATGGCCTAGATGTACTCCATTTCTTGAAAAAAGAGCAGTCTGAGGCGGGTATATTAATCATCTCCGCTAAAAATTCTTTGGACGATAGAGTGCAAGGTTTAGAGCTTGGTGCAGATGATTATTTGACCAAACCATTTCATCTTTCCGAATTAAATGCTCGTCTGAAGGCAATTTATCGTAGGAGAAAGTTCCAAGGTTTTACAGAGATTAAATTCAATGAAATTGCAGTAGATACCAACAATCATGAAGTAAGCATCCACGGCAAGCAATTGGAATTAACGGTTAAGGAATACGAACTACTCCTATTTTTTATCTCCAATAAAAATCGAGTACTAACCAAACAAACCATTGCAGAACATCTTTGGGGCGATAATGTCGATTTTCTAGATTCTTTTGATTTCGTTTATCAACATATCAAAAATTTACGGAAGAAAATTACTGCCGCAGATGGACAAGATTATATCAAAACGATCTATGGTTTAGGCTATAAGTTTCATAATAATTGATACTGGTTACTAGTTGCTGGTTGCTAGTTCTAAACGCAACCAGCAACCAGCAACCAGAAAATAATGCGTTTAATCACCAAAGCGACCCTACTCTACCTTTTCATCATGTCTCTCGTTTTCAGCGCTGGAGGAATTATTACCTACAAAATGGTGATGAAAGCCGTAGCTAAAGAAACCGACTATTCTTTAGCCCAAAATATGTATTTGTTAGAAGATGCAATAAGGGAAGGGAAACCAATTAATGCTTTACAAAGTAGCAAAACGAGGATTACAAAGGTCAATAATATTCAAGCTGGCGATACTATTTATAATTTTTCAGACACGCTTGCCATGCACCCTTATTGGAAAAGATTAGAGCCATATCGTAAGATGGAAATCACCAGAAAAATTGATAGTGCTTATTATCGTTTTAGTATGATAGATATTTTTCTAGAAACGGACGATGTCTCTAATGGGGTAATTAGTGTCATGACTCGACTTTTTTTTGGATTAGGAATGACCCTTTTATTAGCAAGTTTTCTCATTTCTAGTTGGTTATTTCAACCATTTCAAAAAACCTTGAACAAGATAAAAGGGTTTAATTTGAAGAATAATGAGGCTGTTTCCTTTTCAAATACTTCTACCAAGGAGTTTAAGCAATTGAATGGATTTATTTCTCAAATGACGGATAAAGCTCGTAGAGATTATATTTCTTTAAAAGAATTTTCCGAGAATGCAGCGCATGAAATGCAAACACCAATTGCAGTTGCCAAGGGGAAATTGGAGTTATTACTGGAAAGTCCAAATTTCCAAGAAGAACAGTTACCTCTGATACAATCTGCCCAAGCAGCACTTTCTAAATTATCAAAATTAGGGCAATCTTTATCTTTATTGACAAAGATCGAAAACGACGAATTTACAGGAAGGGAAAGTACTAATTTCTCGGAAGTAGTCGAACAATCTGTATTTACTTTCAAGGATATTTGCGAATTAAAAAATTTGAATTTAGAAAGTGAAATTACCCCTAATATTCCCCTGCCAATTAACACTGCCGTTGCAGATATTTTAGTAAGTAATTTATTAAAAAATGCGGTTCGCTATAATTTACCTGATGGTTGGATAAGAGTAAAAATGGATAAAGAAAATTTAATAGTAGAAAATCCAGGAAATCCACCTAGTGTACCAACGAGTCAATTATTTGAGCGTTTCCGCAAAAGCAATCAAAGTGGAGCATCCTTAGGTTTGGGTCTAGCGATTGTCAAAAAGATTTGCGATGTCAACCAATTAAAAGTTGATTACACTTTCATAGAAGGAATTCACCGTTTAACTGTTAAATTTCCTACTTAAATATCAAAATCAGAATTTCCTCAAAATTCCTACAAAATATACATAAGATTCTCTCCTATTTTTGTTGAACAATTCTGAATAGGACTGTTATACCTGTACACAACATTAATCTAAAATAATCTAAATCACAGCTTTCATAAGCTGATTTATCATGAAGAATCACCAAAGTATTATAATCACCATCATCGCCTTACTAATTAGTTGTTCTACTCTATTTAGCCAAAAACGAGGAGGGCGACCGGGAGGCGGAGAGCGACCAAATGCAACAATTAAAGGAAAAATCATAGATGAAGATAGCGGCGAACCACTAGACTTTGCAACGATTACTATCCTATCAAAAAAAGATAGTTCCTTAGTTACGGGTGGCATTACCGACGAAAAAGGAATGTTCACCATAGAAACTAAAATGGGCAGATACTTTGTTCAAATAGATTTTTTAGCTTTTCAAACCAAGACTATTGAAAATATTCCATTAGGAAAGGGGCAATTCGTAGCCGATTTAGGCACGATTGCTTTAGTAGCAGATGCACAGACGCTAGAACAAGTGGAAGTAAGAGCTGAAAAAAGTCAGATGCAGATGAGTTTGGACAAACGAGTTTTTAACGTCGGAAAAGATTTAGCGAACTCTGGTGCCTCAGCCGAAGATATTTTGGATAACGTTCCATCGGTAGAAGTGGATGTAGAGGGGAATGTAAGTCTAAGAGGAAGTGGCAATGTTAGAATTTTGATTGATGGCAAACCATCTGGTTTAGTAGGTGTGGACAATGCCAACGGCCTACGTTCTTTACCATCTAATTTAATTGATAAAGTAGAAGTTATCACCAATCCTTCGGCGAGATATGAAGCAGAAGGCATGACGGGGATTATCAATATCGTCTTGAAAAAAGATAAGAAAAAAGGTATTAATGGTTCTTTCGATTTGACCGCAGGTCAGCCAGATACTTATGGCGGAGGTATCAACATGAACTTTAGAAGAGATAAGGTCAATTTCTTCATCAACTATGGCTTGAACTATCGAAGTAATAATGGTGGAGGTTTTACTTACCAAGAACGCTACCGTGACGATGAGACATTTATCCAAGATCAAGTTAGAAACAGAGAACGTGGTGGGTGGTCAAATAGCATTCGGTTTGGTACTGATTATTACATTAATAAATACAATACGCTGACGGGGTCATTTATGTATAGAAAAAGTGATGAAGACAATTTTTCTGATATTGTTTATAAAGATTACATCGGCAGTACTGATTTTTTAGATTTACAAGAAGTCACCACTCGATCTGATGTAGAAAAAGAAGATGAAAAAGCTATTCAATATTCTTTGAATTATAAAAAGACTTTTGATAAAAAAGGAAAAGAACTGACGGCTACCGTCCAATATGAAAACGATACGGAAACAGAAAGTTCAGATTATCTAGAACGTTACTTTGATAGAAATAATGATCCAATTGACCGAGCAGATTTACTACAAGAATCCCGCAATGCGGAAGGTGAAAAACAATATTTATTTCAAATAGATTATGTAAATCCAATTAGTAAAGATGGAAAGTTTGAATTTGGGGTAAGAAGTTCTATCCGAGACATTCGCAACGACTATGAAGTCAATGAATTTGATGATAATATTTGGCAGCCGTTATTGGATTTCAGAGGAAATCCATTGAGTAATAATTTTAAGTATGATGAAGATATTCATGCTGTTTATGCGATTGTAGGAAATAAAAAGGGAAAATTTTCTTACCAATTTGGATTGAGAGGTGAATATTCTCATGTAGTAACGGAACTGATAGAAACGAATGAAGTGAATGATAGAGACTACGTTAACTTATTCCCTAGTGCCTTTTTCAATTACGAATTTTCAGAAAAAGATGCGATACAATTAAGTTATAGCCGAAGAATTCAGCGACCTAGATTTTGGTATTTGAACCCATTTTTCACCTTTTCTGATGCTCGTAATCAAAGAACAGGTAATCCTAATTTAGATCCCGAATTAACGCATTCTACAGAATTGGGTCACATTAAGTATTTTGAAAAAGGAACAATTAGTTCTTCCGCTTATTACCGTTATTCAACAGGTACGATTACTCGAAGTGTCCGAACTGTTTTAAACGATCAACAAACACTATCTCGTCCAGAAAACTTAAAGGATGAACATGCCTATGGTCTAGAATTTACCTTATCCTATAGTCCTTTCAAATGGTGGAGAATCAATGGAGATATGAATTTTTTCCGAGCAATAACAGATGGAACTAACGTACAAGAAGGTTTAGAGGCAGATACCTACGCCATGAGAGGAAGGTTCACTTCTAGAATGACCGTTGCAAAAAAGACAGATGTTCAATTGAGAGTTGGTTATAGAGGCCCAAGAGAAACCCCACAAGGCAGACGTAAGTCAATCACTTCTTTAGACTTATCTGCTAACCGAGATATTTTAAAAAATAAAGGGACATTAACTTTAAGTATCCGAGATGTTTTCAATTCAAGAAAATATCGAGGAGAAACCTTCTTGGATAATTTTTATTCTGATAGTGAATTCCAGTGGAGGGCTAGAACTGCTACCCTTACTTTTAACTATAGAATCAATCAAAAGAAAAAACGTGGTGGTCGTAGAGGTGGTGACTATGGTGGTGGAGAAGGAGAATTTTAAAAATATTTATACATTCAATTAAATAAAACCATTTTCTAGCAGTTGTCTTTTGGCAACTGCTTTTTTTATGGGGAATTCTACTATTTTTACAAAAAAAATAAAATGGAAAATTTAAAATACCCAATCGGAAGATATAAGCGACCACTAGTAATTAAGCCTGCAAAAGTTGAGCAATGGATAGCAGAAATAGACAATCAACCTGCACAATTTCGGGCTTTAGTAGAAAATTTGTCAGAAGAACAATTGAATCTACCCTATCGCCCTGAAGGTTGGACTATTCGCCAAGTAGTTCATCATGTAGTAGACAGTCACATGAATAGCTTGATTCGTTTTAAATGGACTTTGACAGAAGATAACCCTACTATTAAGGCTTATTTCGAGGATCGGTGGGCAACTTTAGAAGATTATAATCAAACACCTGTAGAAGTCTCCCTAAGACTTTTAGAATCGTTGCATCAACGGTGGGTTATTTTATTAAAGTCATTAACGCCTGAGCAATTAAAACGGACTTTTGTTCATCCAGAAAGTGGCGATACTATTCCATTAGATGCTCTAATTGGGATGTATGCTTGGCATGGAAATCATCATGTGGCACATGTAGAGCAGGCATTGGGAAAGAGATAAGAAATATAACACTTTGGTCTGTAGAATTTATTAGAACTGTTTCACAACTCAGAGAGTTGTGTTACGTGTTACGGACAGATTTCCAGTCAACATCCTTGTAAGACTCGAAAAGGAGTACGCCAATAAAGCTAAAGATAGCCGTAATAAAGACTGCACTGATTACGATTAGAGAACGTTTTGGGCGAGACTTAATAATCGGAACAGCACCTGCCTCGATTAAATTAATAGCAGATATTTTTGAATTGTATGCTGTAATTAATTGATTCAGTTGCACCCCTTCTTCGCCCAATTTATTACTCATATCTTTCTGCCTTCTTTCTAGCACTAGTACCTGTGATTGTCCTTGATTAAACCCTTGAATACTCTGTTTCAATGTAGTTACTTGACTTTTATAGCCTGCTATATTTGCTCTAATTCTCGACAAAGTATCTCTAGGTGCACCTGTAGCTTTTAAAGCATTCAGTTTTGCAGTAGCACCAGCCAATTGAGATTCCGCGGTTAATATTTGAGTAGCAAAAGATTCTCCCTGCGTTTCTGTACTATAAACACCATATCGAGTTCTGAGTGCCAGAATACTGTCTCCCAAAACATTTAATTGATTACTTTTTTCTTCAATATTTTTTTCTAAAGAAGATTGAATATTCTGAAGTTGATCCTTTACGATTTTCACTGCCAATTCATCAATTTTTTCTCTAGCAGCATTCACCATTTTAGCAGCCAATTCTTTATCTGTATCTTCGATAGATAATTCAATGGCATCTCGTTTGGTCTTGATTACCGTATAATACTTATTGAATTTTTGCCGAACGTTAAACGCTGCTTTTTCTTTACTAGGATCAATATCATAGTGTTTATAGAGGTCAAAGGTTTGGATCATATAGTCCTTCAAATCATTAGATTCTGCAATCGTCAGTAAGCGATCATTGTCTCGATCATCTCCATAAAACTCAATATCTCTAGTGGAAGTACCAAAAATTTGTCCCGGCTTGGCTTGGTCAATACTATTTGCGTAAAAAGTGGTGGTAGATTCGTAATAATTAGAAAGCAATAAAGAAATCGCCGCTGTACCAATTCCTACTCCAATACACAAGTATGCAATTGGTTTTAACCACTTAAAAAATATTCTTAATACGTCTAGCAAGTTTTCTCTTTGCTCCATAAAGTTATGAGAGTGGAGAATAGAGGACAGCAAATCTTCACGATCTACTGCTTTGTTACAAAAATTTTGATTAGGAATTTGTCGCTATAACCACGAAGTGGTTAAACATGAATAGCCCCGAATGAAATTCGGGGGTAGAAAATAATCCCCTCTCGCCCACAACTACGAAGTAGTTGAATATGAACTAGTTAAGTTCAACCACTTCGTGGTTGTCCATACATTATTTAATCATTTTCCCCGAGTTGCACTCGGGGCTATTCGGGTTTAACCACTTCGTGGTTTTCAGTCAAAACTTTTGAAACAAAGCACTACTCTCTATTCAAATTAAAAAATTTAGCGTAAAAATAGGAAAATAGAGCAAGTATAAAGGAGTATCTAGGAAAGAAATGACCAAACGTACTTTCTTATCAAATATTATCCGACCATCTTCAATCCAATAAAAATACAAATTAGACAAACAATAATACTCAATCCTATATTGATCAAAGCATAAAAATAATTTCCAGCTTGCAATAACTCAAAAGTCTCCGCAGAAAAAGTAGAAAAAGTACTAAATCCACCACAAAAGCCAGTCATAAAAATCAATTTAGTCGTATTACTCAAATCTCCTTTTAAACTCAATCCCATCAATGCTCCAAGAATAATACAAGCCAAAACATTCGCTAAAAAAGTAGCCAAAGGATAATCCCAAGCTTGTGCTTTCAATAAGCGAGCAATACCATAACGGCAAATACTGCCTAAACCTCCGCCTAGAAAAACTAATAAAAATGATTGCATATTTTATGGGTTGCGGGTTGCGAGTTACGGGTTGCGGTTGCGAGTTGCGGGTTGCGGGTTGCGCAAAACTCACAACTCGCAACCCGACTATTTCAAAAACTCAATATTTCGTTTCAATCCAGCATACTTTGTACGTTTCACTGGATTTTTTCTAAAAATTTCTCTGAATACCTCTTCCGTTATCTCTTCCCACTCTTCCTTTTTCATTTCCAACAAATGTGGATGTGGTTCAAATTCAGGTTCATTATGCTGCGTAGCAAATCGATTCCACGGGCAAACGTCTTGGCAAATATCACAGCCAAACATCCAATTTTCGAATTGGCCTTTATAGGCTTCTGGAATGGCATCTTTCAACTCAATCGTGAAATAGGAAATACACTTACTACCATCTACCACATAACCACTCGGTGAAATCGCATCCGTAGGGCAAGCATCAATACATCGCGTACAAGTACCACAATAATCCTTTATCGGATGATCATAAACCAGTTCTAGATCAATAATTAATTCTGCTAAAAAAAAGAAAGAACCTCTTTTGGGGTGAATCAATAAAGTATTTTTTCCGACCCACCCTGCTCCTGTTTTTTTTGCCCAATCTCTTTCCATCACTGGTGCAGAATCTACAAAACAGCGACCGTCTACTTCTCCAATTTCCGTTCGAATAAAGTTTAAAAGGGTTTTTAATTTATTTTTTAAGACAAAATGATAATCTTTTCCGTAAGCATACTTGGAGATTTTAGGAGCGTTTGGGTCAACTTGTTCCTTCTCGGTAAAGTGATTATACGTTAAAGTCACTACCGTTTTTGCCCCAAGTACTAATTTTCGAGGATCAATTCGTTTTTCAAAATGATTGGCCATATAGCCCATTTGCCCATGCATGCCTTGATTCAACCATTGTTCTAATTTCTTCGCCTCCGATTCTAATTTTTCCGCTTTGGCAAAACCAATAAAGTCGAACCCTAAGCGATTCGCCTCTTCTGTAATTAAAGCTGTATATTTTGCCTTTGACAATGTAATAATGTTGAATGAGTAACTTTGCATCCCGATTACGATCGTAGATTGCGTGCGTAAAACTAATCAATTATTGAAAATATAATTATCAAAATGAAAAAAGAGAAAAACTGGCAACTAATAAAATCAGAACCAGCCATTGATTTGAACATAGTAAAAATTCGTCACGACTATTATAAAAATCCAAGAAATGAGAAAGAAGTAAAAGTAATTGCCATTGAAGGGAACAATGCAGCCAACGTTATCGCCAAAACTAAAACAGGTAAGATAATCATGGTTCGGCAGTTTCGTTTCGGTATCGGTGATTATACTTTAGAAATTCCAGGAGGCATGATAGATGATGGCGAAGACGTCCTGAGTGCAGCTCAGCGAGAAGTCAAAGAAGAAACAGGTTACGTTGGTGAAAATTGGCAATACTTAGGCAATATTTTAGCCAATCCTGTTTGGATGGATAGCACCATACATCATTATTATATGGAAAATGCGGAACTGAAATATGAATTAGAACTAGATGATGCGGAAGATGTAGAAATTATTTTGCTCTCTCCTGAAGAAGTTTATCAAAAAATAGAAAATGGCGAGATTAAGCATCCGCATACGATTTCTGCTTTTTTCTTTGCTAGAAAGTTGTTGGAATCAAAAATGTAAAATTCAAAATCTAAAAGTAAGATAATCCTACACTCTTTGGTGAGTGCTACTTTTAGATTTAAAATTTATCATTTTGAATTTTAAATTAAATCAAACAGGGTCTTAGTAGCAACTGCCACTAAGACCCTGTTTAAATAAAAAAAGGTGAGAGCAAGACCAGATCTACCCCCCGACGATTTGGTCTGCCTCACCTAAAGACTATTGCTAGCCTTTTCTTTACGGTTATGAGAATTTTATCGGGGGACGATATTGAGAGGTTTTTAAGATTATAGTGAGCTTTGAGACCAGTTCTACCCCCCAAGAAACTGGTCTCGCTCACTTCTCAAGGCCACATCTGACCCTGATACTCTTTATAGTGAACTAGACATAATGATCTAGCATATATTACTTGTTTAATCGGCTTAAAATATGAGAATCTATGAGGGGGAGAAAATAAAACGATTCCAAAAAGGAAATATATTGTATAGTAATTTGTAGTCTCTTTTTATTATACATCATCTATTGCAAAAACCTTTCCTAAAATTTACTTTTTCCAAAAATATTTCATAGTTTTTTTTCTGTAATATTTAAGGAACTATCAAAGAGTTAAGTCGCTAATTTTCAATTGAATAATTACCTAAAATAGGGTATTAATTTAAGCAATATTCAAAGAGCAAAACTTTACTTCTTTCTACGTTTTTTCAATGTTGATGACGTTTCTTTCAAACGACTCCACAATAATACGAGCTATCTTCATTTGTCACATCCTCAATTTTGAAATATTGTGACGGACTTATAGGCATCAATTTAGAATAAATTCTCATATTCCCGAACTTTTGGCAGGTGGTTTTGACTTAAATTTAGTCATTGAGCGTCATTCTGTCATATTACTGCGGATGGCATATCATTTGAATGTTTTCTTAGAGGTTTTTACCATTATTAATCAATAACAAAAATCAATTATAATGCAAAAAGGTACTATTTCAGTTTCAACTGAGAATATCTTTCCGATAATTAAGCAGTTTTTATATTCTGATCAAGAGATATTCTTAAGAGAACTTGTTTCGAACGCAACGGATGCTACTTCCAAATTAAAAACGTATGCGGCTAAAGGCGAATTAAAGGGAGAAATCGGTGATACGACGATCGAAATTTTAATCAACGAAGAAGATAAAACGCTTACGATAAGAGATAAGGGTATAGGAATGACAGAAGAAGAAGTCATGAAATACTTGAATCAAGTAGCCTTTTCTAGTGCGCAAGAGTTCTTAGAGACTTATAAGAATGAGAGTTCAATTATTGGTCATTTTGGACTAGGTTTTTATTCTGCATTTATGGTAGCAGAAAAGGTAGAAGTCGTCACAAAATCTTATAAAGAAGGAAGTGAAGGTGTGACATGGACGTGTACGGGAAATACCGAATTTATTTTAGATAAAAATGACAAATCTGAACGAGGAACAGACATTATTCTTCATATTAGTGAAGATAGTGTTGAATATTTAGAGAAAGCTCGTATCCAAGGCTTGCTAGATAAGTACTGTAAATTCCTTCCTGTAGAGATAAAATTTGGCACAAAAACCGAATATATCACAGAAGGTGAAGGTGATGACGCAGAACAAAAGGAAATTGAAGTTGAAAATATCATCAATAATCCAAATCCTGCATGGAAGAAAAAGCCAAATGAGCTTACCGACGAGGATTATAAGAGTTTTTACAATGAATTATATCCTTTCAGTAGTCCACCTTTATTTTGGATTCACCTCAATATAGATTTTCCTTTCAATCTAACGGGAATTTTATACTTCCCGAAAGTTAGCAATACCTTAGAGGTACAGAAGAACAAAATTCAGTTGTACTCTAATCAGGTATATGTAACAGACGATGTAAAGGAAATAGTTCCTGAATTTTTAACTTTATTACATGGAGTTATTGATTCGCCAGATATTCCATTGAATGTTTCTCGAAGTTATTTGCAAAGTGATAAGAACGTAAAGAAAATTACAAGCCATATCACAAAGAAAGTAGCAGATAAATTAAAAGAATTGTTCAAGAAAGAGCGAGAAGATTTCGAACAAAAGTGGGATGATATCGGTGTGTTCGTAAAATACGGAATCGTTTCTGATGAAAAATTTGCAGAAAGAGCTAAAAATTTCACTCTATTGAAAGATGTGGATGGAGGTTACTTTACTGTAGAGGAGTATAAAGAAAAAATTAAGGAATTACAGACAGATAAGCACGACAAGCAAATTTCCTTATATACCAATGCTCCACAAGACCATGATAGCTTTATTCAAGCAGCGAAAGGTAGAGGATATAGTGTACTAGAAATGAATACTGTTTTGGATAATCACTTCATGCAAAAATTAGAAAGCTCTGGTGAGAATCTTACTTTCGTGCGAGTTGATTCTGATACGGTAGATAACTTAGTACAAAAGGACGAAACAAGTGAATCAGTATTAAGTGAAAAAGAAGAAGAATCTGTAAAAACCTTATTTACGGAGTTGGTAACAGAGGCAGGCGCAACTGTTTCTACTAAGGCAATGTCTCCTGAAGATCAACCAATCGTCATTACTCGTCCAGAATTCATGCGTAGAATGATGGAAATGCAGGCAATGCAAGGAATGGGTATGGGTAATTTCCCTGATTCTTATAACGTGGTCGTGAATACAAACAATCCTTTAGTCGCAGATAAATTATTAAAGCTAGAAGGAGAAGAAAAGACGAATTTAGCGAAGTATCTAATTGACTTAGCAAAGTTGAATCAGAATATGCTTAAGGGCGCAGATTTGACGGCTTTTATCAATAAGAGTTTGGCTTTTGTAAAAAATTAAATTACTAATAACATGACTGCTGTTTAGATACCGCTCATTTAGTAGTTAAATATACATTAATTAAGAAAGGCAAGGAACAAATGGCAAGTTCCTTGCTTTTCTTATTTTTAGGTGACTTTTTTAATTCGAAAAAGTCTAAATTGCATACTATACTAACGGATCCTACAAATTCGTTTTATAGTTGTAGGAAGTTGTAAAATAATTCAATTTCCAATTATTAAACTAAAATTCATTTCATGAAAACGATACTAGGTTTTCTTCTAGTCACGACAAGTTTGTTTAATCTTCCTAATTTGGATTCGATTACACAAGCATTGAGTAGTGGCAACGTCGAAGTGCTTTCATCTTATTTTGATGAATCAGTAGAAATCGCAGTAGCAGACGAGGAAGATGTATATGACAAAGCGGAGGCGAAGACCATTTTGACAGATTTCTTCAGCACCAATAAGCCTTCTAAATTTGACCAGGTACATAAAGGTACGTCCAAAGGGCAAGATTCTGTTTATTGTATTGGTAATTTAAAAACGGCTACAAAATCGTATAGAGTTTATGTCTTTTTACGAGTAGAAGATGGCAAACAATTTATTCAAGAATTACGCTTTGATGAAGAGTAATTTCTTTATTTAATACAATAAAAAAACTCCTGTATCAAATTTGATGCAGGAGTTTTTTTGTTTATTCCTCATAGTCTTTCCAGCACTTCGAGTGCTGGAAAGACTTATAGTAGCTACGCCAACAAGTGTTTCATATCCACTTTCTTAGAGACAATCTCCGCCACTTCATCAATAGAAACTCGGATTTGCTCCAACGTATCTCTATCTCGAATAGTCACTGTATTATCTTCTAACGTATCAAAATCAATCGTTACACAGTAAGGTGTACCAATCGCATCTTGACGACGGTATCGACGCCCAATGGCATCTTTCTCATCATATTGACACTTGAAGTGAATCTTTAATTTATTGAATACTTCTCTAGCTTTAGTTGTTAACTCTTCTTTATTTTTCAATAATGGAAGAATCGCACACTTATTAGGTGCCAAAGCTGGTGGTAATTTCAAAACGATTCTAGTCGAATCCTTCCCTTTTGCATCGGGAACAGTTTCCTCTTGCAAAGCATTACTCATCATCGCCAAGAACATTCTATCACAACCAATAGAAGTTTCTACCACATAAGGAACGTAGCTTTCATTTTCTTGTGGATCGAAATATTGTAGCTTTCTACCAGATAATTCTTGGTGACTGCTCAAATCATGATTCGTTCGAGAGTGAATACCTTCTAATTCTTTGAAACCGAAAGGGAATTCAAATTCAATATCCACGGCTGCATCTGCATAGAACGCTAAATTATCATGGTCATGAAACCGGAATTTTTCTGGAGCAGTTCCTAAAGCAGTATGCCACTTTAGACGATACTCTTTCCAGTAAGCATACCATTCTTTTTGTGTACCAGGCTTAATGAAAAATTGCATTTCCATTTGCTCAAATTCACGCATACGGAAAATAAACTGTCTTGCAACGATTTCATTTCTAAATGCCTTACCGATCTGTGCGATACCAAAAGGAAGTTTTTGGCGAGTGGTCTTTTGTACATTCAAGAAGTTGACAAAAATACCTTGTGCCGTTTCTGGTCGTAGGTATAATTTACCTTCTTCACCAGCCACATTTCCTAATTGTGTGTAAAACATCAGGTTAAACATCCGAACGTCTGTCCAATCGTTTGACCCACTAACAGGACAATTAATTTTATATTCTTCTAACATGGCTTTCAAATCCGCCATATCTTCATTCGTCATGGCAGCAGCCAAACGTAATCGAACCGCCTCATGCTTTTTAGCATTATCTAAAACTCTCCCGTTTGTTGCTCGGAACTCTTCTTCATTAAAGGCATCACCAAAACGTTTTTTCGCCTTAGTAATTTCTTTATTGATTTTGCCTTCAATCTTATCCATATACCCCTCAATCAACTGATCGGCTCTATATCGCTTATTAGAACCTTTGTTGTCCACCAAGGGATCACTAAAGGCATCTACGTGACCTGATGCTTTCCATGTTTTTGGGTGCATAAAAATAGCGGCATCAATACCAACAATATTTTCGTGCATCTGCACCATAGAGTCCCACCAGTATTTTTTGATGTTATTTTTTAATTCGACCCCATAAGGACCGTAATCATATACTGCACTCAATCCATCATATACTTCACTGGATTGAAAGATAAAACCATATTCTTTACAATGCGAAACTAATTTTTTAAACTTATCGTCTTGTGCCATTCGTACTATAGTTATTAGAGGTTATAGAAAGTTATTAGTAGTTATTATTTAGTTACACCAAACAAGTAGTAACTAAAATAAATACGCTTAAATTCCGAAAACCTTATTACTTGTTATAAATTTTTGAAACTAGGAAAACCTAAAAAAGGTTCTTAAAATTGGTTTGGAGTCTAGTTAGGAGGTGCAAAAGTCTTAAATAATTAGGTAATAGTCAATGTTAGTCAAAAGGTGAGCCAATAGTTCCCTGCATAATTAGGAATAAATGGTATTTTTTAAATAAGAATTTCTTGAATTTATACAGTAAACATTGACAACCAACTAAATAGTGTAAAAAAGAATCAAAGTGAATATTAATTTTCTAACTTATCAGGATTCACTTTTACACTACCCTGCGGAGCGATAATTTTCCAATATTTGAATTCTCGATCCGCCTCAAAACCATAGCCTGTAATTTGTTCATCTTTGGTAGTAATTCGAACAAATTGCTTGGTATAAATCATATTCGTCCCTTGATCCCAAATCAGCTCATCGGTCTCTAAAGTTTCTTCATTATGATTGAATAAAACTACGCTATCTTGAATGGTAATGACGTGCATATTTTCATCTTCAATCGCATATTTTCCCGTCAACCAACTTTGTACTTTCTGTTCTTTATCTAAAAAATAAACTTCTAAACCTTTTGGAAATTCTCGTTTAGGCGTCCGTTTATCTAAGTGTCGATGTAGGACAGGTGCCTCTATCATCATTTCTACCCTACCCGAATCGCTATAGAGCATTTTTACGTCTTCTCCTACTTCTATGGCTACCTCATCATCGTCTATGAATTTACTGACTTCGGCTAGGTCGTTTTCGCAGGATAGGAAAGAAAAGAAGAGTAATATAAAGATTCCTCCCCCTAGCCCCCTCCAGCGGGGGAAAAGCTCTCGTAAGGAATTAGTTTTTATGATAACTGTTAGATTCATATTTTATAGGAACTTCTAAAAGCTTGACTATATTACCAAATTAGATAGGATTGGATCACAGATTCAACGGATTTGAACGGTTTCTTTACTAGACTTGCTCTAGGTCATGTTCATACATAATAAATCACCATTTGAAACTAGTGTTGTACACGACCTATTTTGAATGCATAAAAAGCACGACCTACAAAATCCTGCTCTCCCACCCGCGTTGCGGTTCTCTTCCTTGAATGTTTCCCAAACATTCACCCTGCGGGATCGGTCGTTCATCCTATCAATTCCACGCCCCACTCTTACGCATATTATTCCGATAAATAGCAGCGTTACGGTTATGTTGTTTTAGATCTTTAGCAAAATTATGGTATCCACTACCATCCCCTTTTGCACAGAAAAACATATAATCATGGCTTTCTAC
>CALDTJ010000649.1 GCA_937924145.1 uncultured Saprospiraceae bacterium | reverse complement strand
GGGTACGGCAGGTATTCTATGGGCATTATTCATCACCTTTGGTATTATTGGTTTATGGCATGGTGCCGATTGGAATTTTATTGTTTACGGTCTTTTGCATGGTTTAATGTTGGTTATTGAGTTGTTTAGTAGAAAACGACGGAAAAAATTAAGAAAAAAACTACCGAAAAAGGTTTTTGCTATAGGAGGCTGGTTGATTACAATGCTCTATTGGATGTTCAGTCTAGTTTTTTTTCGAGCAAAAAATATTGAACATGCACTTGGTTATCTTGGGCAATTATTTTCTAGTTGGGCGATAGAACCCATCGCTGTTTTAAGCATCCCATTAGCCTTTAACTTAGTCCTTTTATTCTTAGTAGAATGGATGAACAAAACGCAAGAACATGGTTTGGCTAGATTAAAGATTCCTTCTTTTTTAAAATATGCCTTTTATTTTATTTTATTTAATAGCATCCTCAATAACCTGATTTCTGGTACTCCATTCATCTATTTTCAATTTTAGTATTATGACTAGATTTATAACTAAATCATTATTACTCTTGAGTATTTATTTACTTTTAGTCATAGGGTTTAATAAGTATTTATTTCAAAAGGTGCATCAAGAAATGTATCAGGGTAAGCACCTAGAATCTTTAATTATTGGAGCTTCCACTTTTATCCCGTTAAGTGAAAATCATATTGAGCATAGCCTTAATTTATCCCAACAAGCTTCGATTTATAAAAATATGTATTACAAGCTTATTGCGATTGACGATTGTAATAATTTTGACAACTTTATTATCCCATTTGACCAATTACATATTTCATACGTTGCTGATCTTTACTTAAAAGGGGCGAATTTATCTTATGAAACGGTTAAACGGATGTATCCAATTACTCCTATAAATCAACTTTTTACGGACAATACTAGGATAAGAACTGTTTTAGAGATATTATTAAAATATATTTTTTCTATAAATATGGAATATTTTCCAATCGAAGGACGTAAAATCAATATTCCCTTTCATAATTATACTATAAATTCAGAGAAAATTATTGACTATCCAAAGATAAAAACTGATAAGTTAGTCGATCTGGAAGGTTATAAAGCTAGTTTAGAATCGTCTATCCAATGGCATTATTATCCACAAGGTATCACAGGCATCAGTGCTACTGCTTTGAAATATTTAGATAAGATTGTTAATTATTGTGAAGAAAATAATATTAATTTATATCTAGTTTCTATGCCACTTCACAGCTCTTACCAAGAAGAAATTCCTGATATTTATACCAATACATTGGAGCAGCTATTGGATAAATACACTAAAAGGAAACATGTAAAGTATCTAGATTATGCTGATCAATTCCAAGATTTAGAAGATACTGCACATTTTTATGATTTAACCCATGTTTCTCCCTACGGGGGCACTATCATTAGTGACATGATTAATGCTAAAATTAACTGATGTTATTTAATTCACTTGAATTTGCTTTATTCTTGCCAATTGTTTTTGCATTGTACTGGTTTGTTTGCAATAAAAACTTACAATTACAGAATACTTTCCTATTGGTAGTTAGTTATTTTTTTTACGGTTGGTGGGATTGGCGATTTTTGTCTTTGATAATATTTAGTTCTTTCGTAGATTTTTTTGTAGGCAAACAATTAGGAAAAGAAGAGGAGGAAGGCAAGCGAAAAATATATTTATGGATAAGTATTTTGATTAACCTTGGATTTTTAGGTTTCTTTAAATATTTCAACTTTTTTGCCCAGAGTTTTGCCGATGCTTTTACGCTTTTCGGGATGCCTTTTGAGGCGAATCGGTTAAATATTATCCTACCAGTAGGTATTAGTTTTTATACTTTCCAAACGCTCAGTTATACGATTGATGTTTATAAAAAACAGCTAAAGCCCTGTAATGATATTATTGTTTTTTTTGCCTTCGTTAGTTTTTTTCCACAATTAGTAGCAGGTCCAATTGAAAGAGCGACAAACTTATTACCTCAATTTTTTAAAAAGAGAGCATTCGACTACCTAAAAGCAAAAGATGGTTTACGTCAAATTTTATGGGGCTTATTCAAAAAAGTAGTCGTAGCAGATAATTGTGCGAGGATAGTAGATGTGATTTTCTCAGACCCCAATGCTTATGGAGGAAGCACCTTATTTATCGGAGCTTTACTTTTTACTTTCCAAATATATTGTGATTTTTCTGGCTATTCCGACATTGCCATTGGGACTGCTAGACTATTTGGATTTAATTTGATGCAGAATTTTGCCTTTCCTTATTTTTCAAGAGACATCGCAGAATTTTGGCGGCGTTGGCATATTTCGCTGTCTACTTGGTTCAGAGATTATCTCTACATTCCTTTAGGAGGGAGTAGGGGAGGAACAGCAATGAAAATTCGAAATACCTTCGCTATATTTTTAGTCAGTGGTTTTTGGCATGGTGCGAATTGGACCTTTATTTTTTGGGGCGCCTTAAATGCTTTCTATTTTTTACCCTTACTATTAACTAATCGGAATCGGAATAATATCGGAGTGGTTGCAGAGGAACGGTTACTACCTTCCTTACGAGATGGAATAAATATGTTCGCTACTTTTATTTTGGCAGTATTAGCATGGGTATTTTTCAGATCAGATAACTTGACACTAGCCTTTGAATACATAGGGGGTATTTTTTCTGTCTCTTTATTTTCTGTGCCTACTATATTGCCTTTTTTAACATTGGCATTGATTGCTTTTTTATGTTTGATAGAGTGGCTTGGTAGAGCTCAGCAACATGCTTTAGAAGTTTTCTTATTAAAGTGGCCTAGGCTGCTGAGGTGGACTTTTTATCTATTCTTAATATTAACCGTAGTACAATTAGGACAAAAGGAGCAATCCTTTATTTATTTCCAATTTTAACAGATAATTGGGACAGTCGTAATGGATGTTTTTCGGTTTTCTGAGAAATGACTAGAATACTAGATAACCCAAATAACAACCATTCTTAAAATAATTAAATGAAGTCTTTTTTAAAGGATACTTTATTGTTTATTGCTTTTTTGCTGACTTATTTCGGCCTAAACTATGGTATCAATCAGTATTTCATCCAATTAAGTTCGCCACAAATCGAAAAACGAATTTTAATCATGGGGGATTCTCACATAGAGGCGAGCATAGATCCGACGGCATTCCCCTCTGCTATAAGTGTTGCTCAATCAGTCGAGCCTTATTTCATTTCCTATTGGAAATTAAAAAGTATCATGCACAAAAGTAAGATTGATACACTTATTTTAGGTTTTTCCTATAATAATTTGGCAGAAAGTTATGATGACGTCTTGCACAATCTTTGGTGTTTAGAAATGTTCAAACGAATCTATCCAATTGCCGAATTAAACACGCTGAAAGGGTTGAAAATTAAATGGAAGGAGTATGGATTGAGAAAGTTTAAAAATATGTGTATTGCACCAAGACCAAATCATGTTTTTTACATGGGTGATTTTTCTGGATTAGATTCAACAAAAAATAACCTTGATGCCTATCTGGCCAACGTTAGTCGCCACTTTTCTAAAAGTGATGGAACCAATTTTGGGGTTTCTTCGACTTCGGTTGAATTTTTAAATAAGATTGTAGCATTTTGTCAGACGAATAACATCAAACTTATTTTGGTAGGCACCCCTTTACATGAAAAATATAGAGAGAATATTCCATCGAATTTTGAAGAAAGCTATGCTGAACTCATTAATACTTTTCAGAAAAAAGGAGTAACGATCTACAATTATAGTGAGGCAGTATTTACAGATACGGATTTTTTTGATGTGGATCATCTGAATATAAAAGGGGCGAAACAATTTACAGCAAGTCTTATAAGAAACAACTTTTAAAACCTCCTACCGTATATAGATATTCTATTTTAAGAAAAGGAAACTATGTTATTCAATTCGTTAGAATTTGCTTTATTTCTACCAATTGTTTTTGCTTTATATTGGTTTGTTTGTAATCGCAATTTGCGTTTGCAGAATGCCTTATTATTGGCGGCAAGTTACTTTTTTTATGGCTGGTGGGATTGGCGATTTCTATCTTTGATTATTTTTAGTTCATTTGTTGATTATATCGTTGGTTTACAGTTAGGTAAGCAGGAAGATGATCGAATTAGGTGGCGTTTATTATTGGTGAGTATTATAGTCAATCTTGGATTTTTAGGCGTATTTAAGTACTATGATTTCTTTGCTCAAAGTTTTGTAGATGCGTTCACTTTAGTCGGTGTTCCTTTTGATATAGCTCGATTAAATTGGATTCTACCTGTAGGAATTAGTTTCTACACTTTTCAAACCTTGAGTTATTCACTAGATATTTATAATCGAGAGTTAGAACCAACCAAAGACATAGTATCCTTTTTTGCCTTCGTTAGTTTTTTCCCCCAATTAGTAGCAGGACCAATCGAAAGAGCTTCGCATTTATTACCTCAATTTGATAAAAAAAGAGATTTTACTTACGATAATGCAGTGGATGGATTGCGTCAAATGTTGTGGGGTTTTTTTAAGAAAGTAGTCATTGCTGATAATTGTGCCGTCTATGTAACCATGATTTTTGCCAGTTACGAAGACTTGTCAGGCATTACTTTGATAATGGGGGCAGTCTATTTGATTTTTCAAATATATTGTGATTTTTCAGGGTATTCAGATATTGCTATAGGAACAGCTCGATTGTTTGGTTTTAATCTGACTCAAAATTTTAATAATCCCTATTTTTCTACCAGTACGACTGAGTTATGGCGTCGTTGGCATATGTCTTTATCAACATGGTTTAGAGATTATGTGTTTACGCCCTTGATGCTACGGTATAGACATTTGAAGAAAAAAACGGCCTATATAGCGACCTTTATTACTTTTGTTTTATTAGGTATATGGCACGGAGCAAACTGGACTTTTGTTGTATTCGGATTATTGCAAAGTGTTGCCTTGTGCTTAGAAATTTATACCCGAAAACGTCGAAAAAAGCTCAAGAAGTCAAAGAATTTCTATTCCAAGCCTTATTATTTCGGAAGTTGGTTATTGACCATGGTTTTTTGGTTAACAGTATCTATTCTTTTTAGGGCGGAAGATTTAGGGCATGCATGGGACTATATAGTACACATTTTGACCAATACAGATTGGGTTTCAATAGCCTACTTAGATGTAATTTTAATTGGTCTAATTGGTTTATTAATGATCATTGAACGGATACAATTCGAAAAACCGCACGGTTTAGTACTAGATGGATTGATTAAGCCGAAGATCATTCGATGGGGAGTATATTTAATATTGGTTTTATCTGTATTAATTTTAGGTGGTCCTCAACAAGAGTTTGTTTATTTCCAATTTTAGAAATTTAATGAAAAGATTTTTAATAAATATATTAGGCTTTTTAATACTGCTATCGGCCTACTTTGGGTTGAATTATTTACTCAATGAGTATATCATTCAAGAGACGATACCTCAATTAGATGTAAACACGCTCATTGTAGGTGCATCAGATACACAGGCAGCAATAGATCCTGCGGTTTATGGTACTGCAGCGAACATTGGACAATTAGGAGAGTCGTATTGTATGACTTATTGGAAATTAAAAAATCTACTAAAAAAGAATGAAATAGATACTGTTATTTTGGGATTTTCCTATGCGCATTTTTCGGATAGTTATGATTTAGTTTTTAGCCCTCAAAAAAAAGTTTGGTCAGAGACGATGTTTCAGCGGATTTATGCGATTGAAGAAGTAAATTCATTAGGAGCATTTGAAATTAATCGAAGGGGCTTGTACTCCATCAAGTTCAAATCAATGTGTTTATATCCCCATAAAAAACACCACAAAAAGTATATCGGAGCTTATTCTAATCATGACTCCTCAAGAAATAATATTGGTGATCCATTTTTTAATATTAATACGCATTATTTTTTCAAAGGACAAAAGAGTAAAGTCTCTAATTTTGCTGCTCAACATCTAAATGATATCATTCAATTGTGTAAGGCTAATAATATTAAACTGATATTAGTCTCAACACCCATGCACGAAAGCTACTTAAAAGAAATTCCAACAATTTTTGTGGATTATTTTGAGCAAATGAAAAAGGAATTAGCGTCAAAAGGAGTGCTTATCCTAGATCATAGCCGTACAAAATATGCGGACAATGAATACTACGATACTTGCCACCTCAATCACAAAGGTGCTACTCGATTTACAAAAAACCTTAAGAAAGAATTACAGCGATTGTAAACAGATATATTTTACAAAAAAAATAGGAACCACGATACCGCAGTTCCTAATAATTTAAAATTGTTTATAGCTAATATTCGATTAGGCTTAGTAACGAGCAAATAATAAATTCGGCATTTGGAGCTAGATATTTTGTTCCAAGGCTAGGCAT
>CALDTJ010000648.1 GCA_937924145.1 uncultured Saprospiraceae bacterium | reverse complement strand
TGCTCGATTGAGTAGCACAGGAGATTTATCTGCTTACAATTTAAACTCAGCAATAGTAGAAATAATTTCGACCAGCACAGGGGATGCCGAAATACGAGTAGAAAAAGAATTGATGGTGACGATGACTAGTACGGGAGATGTGAAATATAAAGGAAATCCACAAATTACGAGTAGTATTAGTGGAACAGGAAATTTGAGAGATGAGAACTAATTGATAATTTTTAGCAATAGCTAGAGACCGTATGGAAAGCAATAAAATGAAAAAATCCGTGTGGACTATAAATCCGTGTGGAAGATTATCCCACACGGATTTATAGTCCACACAGATTAAGGATTATGATACATTTTTGATCCAATCTGTGATAGCATTTGCCATATAATCTGTCGCTTTTCTAGGCCAATTGATATGAGATAAACTAGCATCCGTATCCACTTTTTTCAAGGTAAAAACCGTTAGTGATTTTGTATTTTTAAATTTCTGGTATAAATTTTTTATCGCTGCTTGAGGCGCCATCAAATCATCCTCAATATCAATCGCCAAAACAGGAATTTGTACTTCAGCCATCGCCTTTTCATAATCAAAATCATCTCCGATTACTTTATAATTTCCCGTCTTGCCTGTATAACCCCACTCCTGCATTTGCTTTTGAGTCGTATAATACCCACCAATTTTAAATTTAGGCAGCATAGATACTATTTGACCAATCATCGGCAATAAATTTAGTCCTATTTTTCGTCGATAATAATGAAAGCCTGACCAACCTTTATAATACACATTGGGTGAGCCTATCATGGCTAAGCCCGCAAAGTTGTTAGGGTATTTGGCAACCGCTAAACTGGCTGTTTGCCCACCTAAACTATGCCCTAAAATATAGATTTTTGAGGTTGGATTTTCTTGTTTTAAATGATCGGATACTGCTTTTAGGTCGTAGGTCATTTCTAGAAAACCGTAGTTGTTTTGTGCGTCGGGTCGGACGGAGGATAGGCCGTGGCCTCGTAGGTCTGCGGTGACTACGTTGATGCCTAATGCGGTTAGTTTTTCTGCAAAAGGTTTATAATAGGTGGCTTTTACGCCGAAGGCTGGGTAGATTAGTAGGGTTGGGGCAACTTTATTTTCAGTAGAAAAAGTGGTGATGCCTAAGCTTGTATGATTTTTTAAAACGATCGTTTCTTTCTGCACTAAAGTATTGATTTGTGAGCATGTAATAATCGGTCGATTACCAATTATCGTACCTTTTCATTCGTTTTAGCCAATCTGGCATTTCTTCTTTAATCATAGCTTTCATCTCCTCCAATTCCGCTTTGTCAATTAGTCCTCTTTCGAGTAAAAAAGTATAAAATTTCTTGAAACTTGCTGCGTTCGATTTGATGTGAGCCTTACTAGACCAAGCTGCTTTTCTAATAAACCAATCGCCTAAAAAGCCGCCAATATCTAAAGCACCGTCTTTCGCCTCCACTAATTGGTCGGTGTAAAGCAAATAATCGTTGATATAAAAATCAACATTTTCACTGTGACTTTTGATAGTTTTCTTCCCCAAGCCAGCTTTAGTCAACCAACTTTCAAATTCTTCTAAAAGGAGGTTATTTTCTTTTTCAATGCGTTCTTTTTCTGCCTCCCATTTTTTGTAGTCGTCGCTCATAATTAATTTAAGTTAAATGGTAAATCTTCTGGAGCACTCAAATCTAAATCCATCTTTTGGAAAGTAGCTTTGAGGCGTTCATTGTCGAGGTAAATTTGTGTGTCTGTTTTACTCATAGTTATTGGATTTGTTAATTAAAAGGAAAGTGAAGATAAAATTTTTTATTCTACCATCATAATTCCACTAGACCATAGTGATAAATATATCGGACTTCGGTAGCAGTTGGCGAAAACCGACTTGATCAAGTGTCTATTTCTGCTTTTTCTGCTTGGGTTAATGGTCGGTCGATGGTTTTGAAGTGGTGGATGGTGCAGCCTGACATGATATAGTTTTTTGAGTAAAAATATTGCAGTTAAGCCATTTTGACAAGTTGTACGAACTTATTTATTTTGGTACCTACGACTTTTTGATAATACCTGCGACACTTTCAACACACGTTAAGATTTTCGTACCTCATTTTTAACGTATTTTCTGATTTGTCCAACGAAAAAGCGGATTAAAAACCTAAAGTCCTTAATCCGCTCATATTTTAAAGAAAAATTATAATCGTTTACTAAGCCACTTCCACATCTAAATCAGGCGTAGCCACCTTCTTCTTCCGCCCCCCAAACAAAGACCCAACCCCAGCCTTCAACCGATAAGCCAACCAATACATAGCAGGAATAACAATCAAAGTCAAGAAGGTAGAAAAGACCAAACCATAAATCACTGTCCAAGCCAAAGGGCCCCAAAGTGCATTAGAATCACTACCAAAATAGATATTAGGATCAAGATGATTAATCAGAGACGTAAAGTCGAAATTCATACCAATCGCCAAGGGAATCAAACTTAAAATAGTCGTGATGGCTGTCAACAATACAGGTCGAAGACGAGTTGAACCACCCTCGATGATACAATCTTTGACATCTTCTTTCGTCATGTCTAACATATCCGCTAAACCTAAAGATTCTCGTTTTCTTTGGACAACTAAGTTGATATAATCAATCAGTACAATCGCATTATTTACCACAATTCCCGCTAAGGAAATGACCCCAATCCCAGTAAAAATAATCACCATGTCTTTGCCCGAAAAAGCATAGCCTAAAAATACACCGATGGTACTAAATAGGATGGATAGAATGATGATAAAGGGCGAATAAATAGAATTAAATTGCGCCACAATAATGATGAAAATCGCAAAAATGGCAATCAAAAAGGACGTACCTAAGAAAGAACTATCCTCCGCTTGTTGTTCTTGTTCGCCAGTAAAGGCAAAACTCACACCAGCAGGTAGCGCATAATTGGTCATCAAATCGTTCAACTCCGCTACAATTTCATTCGCATTATATCCTTCGATCACATTAGAAAATACGGTAATCATTCGTTCTTCATCCTTTCGTTTGATGGAACTATAAGTCGAATTAAACTTAACATTTGCCACCGCAGAAATCGGCACTTGGCTAATTTTACCAGTTGCAGGACTACGGAAGGTAATCCGCTGATTTAAAATATCACTGATATTATTTCTATACTTTTCGTCTAAGCGAATGAAGATTGGATATTCGTCCTCTCCTTCTTTGAATTTTGAGACTTCTTTACCATAAACGGCGGTTCTAATCGCATCGGCAATGGCAAAGGTAGATACGCCATATCTTCTAGCTGCATCTCTATCAATTTTTACCGTCAATTCAGGTTTACCCAATCGAACATCAGGCTTTAATTCTTCAATCCCTGGAATACTTTGCTCGTTGATATAAGCCATTACCTTTTCTGATAAGACGGCTAATTCATCAATATCTTCTCCTCGTAATTCTAGGTTAATTGGATAACCTGTAGATGGGCCATCTTGATTTTGTACCACCGTTACTTGCGCCCCTGCATATTTACCTTGTACGGCATCTCGCACTTTCTCCATGACTTCCAAAGTAGAGATACCACCTCTTTCTTCCGTAGGTACGAAAGCGATGGTCAATCTAGCTTTATTAGGCGTCACCCCCGGTTCAGGCATGGCATTTGGATCTGAAGTGTTTTCTCCGATTTGAGATAAAACTGCTGTTACAATATGTCTATAAGGTTCAATGGTTTCTTCTACTTTTGCCTCTAAATCCGTCATCAAGTTATTCGTTGCCTCGATACTTTTTCCCATCGGCATTTCTACAAAAACATTGACGTATAATGGATTTGCAGAAGGGAAGTAAACGATCTTGGGCATAAATGCTTGCAGTAAGAAAAGTGACCCAAACAATAAACCAATTGTTCCAGCAAAAATTAACCCTGGAATACGTAAAGCTCCACGAATAAATTTATTATAAATATTTTCTAAAACTGGTAAGCCACTATTTTGAAAGGCAAAGGCAGCAGGTCTTAAAAGGAAGAAGTAAAGTAGTTGAATAACTAAGGACATGCCTAGCAAATTCCGCAACCACATCGCACCTGTAAAATGTCCAAAGAGCGCAATACCTAACATGATTGCTGTACCGATCAATACATTGTTTCGCTTAGCAATTCGCCCTTCTTTGGTCTCTGCTCGTTCATCTACTTTCATTAGTCGAGACGTAAAAACAGGATTGATAACCAATGCTACAAAAAGCGAAGAGGATAAGACTATAATCAGCGTAATCGGGAAGTATTTCAAAAATTCGCCCATCACTCCAGGCCAAATTAATAAGGGGATAAATGCCGCTAAAGTCGTTGCTGTAGAGGCAATAATCGGTAAGGCAACTTCCCCTGTACCGTATTTCGCTGCGTCCTGTCCATTATAGCCTTCTTGCATGTACCGATAGATATTTTCTACCACTACAATCGCATTATCCACCAATAATCCTAAGGCAAGAATCAGTGCAAAAAGTACCATAATATTCATGGTTTGCCCCGTGATATTCAACCATAAAATACCTGTCAACATCGAAATCGGAATCGCCAAACCAACGAATAAGGCATTTCTCAAACCTAAGAAAAATAGCAAAACTAAGACTACTAATAAAACCCCCATAATGATACTATTCTCCAAATTCGCCAACTCATTTCGAGTATAAACGGAGGCATCATTAAAGGTCGTAATACTTAAATCTTCTGGGAATTCTTTTTGCATTTTTTCTACGACCAAGTTGATATTATCAGCGGTCAATAATACATTTTGTCCAGAACGTTTGATGACATCCAAGGAAATTACAGGTTTGCCATCTGCTCGGGCATAACTTTTTCTATCTTCAAAAGCATAGGTTACTTTCGCAATATCTTTTAAGTAAATTGGGCGTTGATTCTCACTTTTGACGATCATATTTTCCAACTCGTCCACCGATTCAAATTCACCGACTACCCGAATAGCACGCTTGAAATTATTGCGAGTCAATTCCCCTCCCGACATCGTGACATTTTCAGATTTAACCGCATTTTCAATATCTCCAAAACTCACTTTTAGCGATTCCATTTTTGGTAAATCCACATCTATTTTCACCTCTCTTTCTTGTGCTCCTTTTAGGTCAACTCGCATGACTTGCCGTAAACTTTCCAATTCATCCTGCACACTTTCGGCATAATTTCTTAAAACATCCATTTCAAAATCACCTGAGATATTAACCGTCATTACAGGGAATTCTGCAAAGTTAATTTCCTCGGCTTGTGGATCTTGATCTAAGTCCGTGGGCAGTTCCTTTTTGGCTTTATCCAAAGCGTCTTTCACCCTACGCACACAATCTTCGGCCTGTTGATCAGAATTAAATTCCGCAACGATCACCGAAAAATCCTGCATCGAATTGGACTTCACATCTTTGATCCCTTTTAAACCCACCAATTCTTTTTCAATCGGTCGAGTAATCAAGTTCTCAATATCTGCTGCAGAATTCCCAAAATAAGGCGTACTAATAAACACCACGGGAATATTCGCCTCAGGATATTGTTCTTTTGGCATATTCCGATAAGAGGAATACCCAAAGAATAAAATCATCACCGTCAGTATAAAAATACTAGTCGCATTATCGACAGCTAATGAAGTTAAACTGAAGGTTTTTAGGCTTTTTTTATCTATTTTTTCCATAATTTTTGGTTGCGAGTTACGGGTTGCGAGTTACGGGTTGGCTGCAAACTCGCAACCCGTAACTAGCAACTCGATTACCCCTCTACTTTTATCAATTGATTCTCAGCTAATCCTCGCGCCCCTTCCATAATCAATTCTTCCCCGCCAGCTAATCCAGATTTGATGATGACTTCACCATTATAATTTTCGCCAGTTTCGACGTACACTTTTTTGGCAATAGCTCCTTTTTCTCCTTGGTCTTTGATGTACACGTAGTCTTTGCCACTCACTTCTTGTTGCACCATTTCGACAGGAATAACGGGAACGTTTGTTGCTTGAAAATCATTAATCATCATTTGCGCTAATAGGTTTGGTTTGTAAATACCTTTGCTATTATTCAGATTGATTTCTGCTTCAAAAGTTCTATTATTTGGGTCAATCGTTCTGCCTAACTGAGAAATTCGGGCTTTGATTTCTTTGTCCAGTGCAGGAAATTTAATCGTAACCGTTTCCCCTCTTTTTATTTTACCCAAATAAGTTTCAGGAATATCTGCTACAACCTTTACTTTATTGGTATTCAATATTTGTAGGATCGGCATACCAGGTGATGCCATTTCTCCTTGCTTTAAACCAACCATTTCTACCACACCAGAAATAGGCGCATACACATTGGCTTTTGTCTTTTGAAACTCGATGGTTTCCAGACTTTTTTCTAGACGTTCGACATTGTTCTTCGCCTCTAAATATTGCAATTCAGAACCAATATTTTGTTTCCACAAACGAGACTGTCGTTCAAATACATCTTTTGCCAAAGTCATGGCTGTTTGGAGTTCTGCCACTTGTTTATCAATCTGCTCTAGGTCAATTTTAGCAACCAGTTGCCCTTTGCGAATATTATCGCCTTCCTTAAAGTTCATGTTTAGAATTCGACCACCAGTTTCGCTACTTGCAGCTACCATATCGTCAGCCTCTACTGTTGCTTGAATGTTTACGAATCGCTCAAAATCCTTAACAGGCACAGCGGAAGTTGTAACTAAAGTCCTAGCCTTTTGGTCGTCAGGAATCAATCCATCAATTTCCTTTTCCGTTTTTTCAATCAAAGCAGTCAATTGACGCAATTCTGCTTTCTTATTTTTTAAAAATTCCTTTTTCCCATTAAGGTCGGTTGGAATGGCATTTGGGTCCACTTTTTGCTCCTCTTGACAAGCAACGACCAAGAAAAATAAGGTGATAAGAGATAATAAGTACTTCATTTTTTTATAATAACTATTGTTGAGTGATTTATTGGTAGCACGGACTTTAGTCCGTTCAGTTACGCGGACTTTAGTCCGCAGTTTTTCTATTATAAGGTGGCTAAAATTTGATTTATATTTGCCCATTTATTATTGATTCAACGATGTTTAGCATACAGGTCTAAAGACCTGTTAACCGGACGGACTAAAGTCCGTGCTACCAGTTAATTGCCGACTTCTCTTCTAAGATTACTAAGCGTCTCAAAAGGTGCCTCTACAATTGCAAAATTGACCAACCATCCAGGCACTTTGCCGCCTAAATCTGCCAATACTTGCTGAGTGACTTTTATTTGTCCATCTGCCTGTCGTTCAAACATCCATTTCGCTTGCATTCTAGGTAGCCGCACGATGCCTGATTTTTTTGGTAGATAATCGGGTTCTCCTTTTAAATGAATGAGTTGAGTTCCATTGGCTAATTTTTCAAAAGTCATCTTGGTGATATTGTCTCTATCCGAAACAGGCCACGGTGCATCATTCAAAAAGTAGACATAATATTCATCCTCAGAGACTTTTTTTAATCGAGTACTTTCAGGACATTTGACGAACCATGATTTTAAATTTTCGTGGTCTTTTAGTAATGCAACTAAGTCATCAATCGTCGTTTTTAAAGTAACAATGGCTTTGTATTCTTTAATCGCATAGCCTTCTACTTTACGGGTAAACACTTGAATGCCTGCTTTATCTTTTTCTAAATGCCAATCTTGTGCAATTAATTGATAATCAATGCTGAATAACATTAAGAGTAAAAAGAGTTGCACTTTTTTTGAAAGCATTTTCGTGAGTTTTGTATTTCGGGGTCACTTTCAGTGCCCCCGAAATTTTAATTATCCCATTTCAAGTGTCTTTTTAAATGACGGGGGCACTGAAAGTGACCCTGTCATTTGGGGTTTAATTCCCCAAAGCCACATCTAAAGACAATTTTGCAATCAGCAAATCAAATAAAGCTTGTAAATGATTGCGTTGTGCGGCAAAAAGGCTTTGTTCTGCTTGAGAAATTTCCAAACTAGAACCAACGCCTTCTTTATATTTTACTTGTGTAGTGGTGTATATCCTCTCTGCTAATTCCATATTTCGCTTTTGGCTTTGCTCTCTTTGCAAGGCACTTTGGTAGTCAATTCTCGCATTCGCCACTTCCAAATCAATCGAATTAGCCAATTGTAAATGTTGCGTCTTGGCAATTTCTGTAGTAAGTTTAGCCCTTTGAATTTTAGCTTTTTTTCCAAAACCATCAAAAATCGGTACATTCAAAGACAAACCTACGACCCCCGTTGGTGCCCAAAAGCTATTCTCTCCACCGAATAATTTATCCCCTTGATAAGCTTGGGTATAGGAGGCATTCAAATTGAGTGAAGGGAGATAGACATTTTTAATATAATCCTCATTCAATTTATTGAGTTGGATGCCCGTTTCAGCCACTTTATATTCTCTTCTTTGATAATAATCGACTGGGCCTGTTAAATCCTTTTGTGCAGGAATTGGAACAACTCTACCTAAATTGTCTTGTATGACCAATTCCTGTTCGACAGGGAAATTCATGATTTGCTTAAGGTTATTCATAGTCGTTGCCATTTGTCGTTCTAAATTATCTTTTTCTACAGACAAGTTGGCGACACTCAATTCTAAACGATCTACATCTAATTGTTCTACAAAACCCTCTTTATACAAAGCACTCGTTTCATTTCTTAATTTTTCGATATTCTCGATATTTTTATCTAAAATTTTGAGGTTCTCCGTCAATAAAATAACAGGCAAATAAGCGGTAATTACCCTATTTTTTAAGCTTTGTTGTTTAGCAGATAATTCATCTTGCACTAAAGAACGGTATAGACCTGCTGCTTTTAGACCCGTAAAAAAGCTACCGTCAAAAACCATCGTTCGGAAGTTAAGCGATGCATCAAACTGATTTTTCAAAACAAAAGAAACTTGCCGAGAAAATCCTTCAGGTAGGTTGCCCTCTGCGTCCCTAGAGGAGGCAACAAAAGCCTCAGGCAGTACAGAAACAGGCACTTTAAAGAAATTATTTAAATTGGCACCAGCATTAAGTTGAGGTAAGCCAGTCGCTCTAGTTTCTAAAATACGTTGTTCCGCATCTTCGATATTTAGCAAGGCAATTTTTATTTCATTGCTATTGGCAAGCGCGTATTCTACGGCTTTATCTAGGGTCATCTCTGTCGCCTGTTGCGCATAGATAAACTGTAGTAAACAGCAAAAAATAACAGTCGTAAGTGATTTCTTAACAGTCAGGTTCATTATACAAGATCTTAAGTACGGGCGACTTTCTACTTGTCGGTAGACAGGCAGTCGCCATTTAATTTATTGCTCAATAAAAGCATCTGCCGACACTTTTTGGATATGTTTTTTGTAAAGTTCCAATCCTTTCTCAGAGGCAATCCCGTGAATATGATATTTGATAAACTCGATAAATAAGTTTTCTTTATTATAATTTTTTAGCGGAAAAAGTTCCTCATCCACTACAGAAAAAGTACCCATTACATACATTTTCGCTAAAATATCTGGATTTACATCCGCTCGGTAGACACCTTGCGCTTTTCCTCGCTCGATATTTTCCTTAATCATTTGGTGCCCATGTTCTTTATGTAACTTCTGGATCAACTGCCAGATATGTTGATAATATTTTTGTAGATCATAGACCAAAGTCGGCGACAATTTTCTTAGCTGTTGGATAGCATAGCGAGCGATTTTTAGCATTTCCTCAATAGAGTCAGTAGAACTTTCTCTAGCTGATAGCATCATCGCTTTTTCTTCCTCAATCGTCGCAACAATTGTTTTAGTAATCAGGTCTGTCTTATTTTCCACATATTGATACAAAGTCTTTTTAGACATGCCTAGTTGTCTGGCAATGTCATCCATCGTCACACTTTTTAGCCCATAGCGCATAAAAAGTTCTTCTGCTTTTTTTAATATTTGAATCTCTATGTCCATTAATTTTTATAATATGGAAGGCAAATTTATGATGATAAAACTTAGGAAACTACAAAAGGTTTAAAAGTTTCCGTAGTTTTTAGGATAATTTGACAAACGTTTTTTTTTGATAGACCAATGAAAAAGAGGGACTTATGAATGAGCGAAATGAAATATTTTGTAAAAACAAAAAAGAATAATTGAGAATATGGAATACTAAGCAATTTTTAATAGAAAATATGGAGAGGGTTTTTAAAAGTTGCCAGTTTCGTAAGTTAACCCGCAACCCGCAACTCGCAACCCGCAACTCGCAACTCGCAACCCGCAACCCGCAACCCGCACAATTTCAAATATATTTCCCACCTCACTAAGGGGATGACCCTAGTTTTAACGTCTTAAAGCAAATAAATAAGCGAACATTTATAAATGCAACATTGTTACATTTATAAAATATTACTACTTTCGCTTTCTCATTCATTTGATAATCAATTTATTAGTATCAATAGTCCATCAAAATATCGTGTATTTATTAGCTTATGCTTAGCGGTTTTAGTCGCTAATGCAGTCTTGTTGCAAGATCTGCATAGACTATTGGCGCATCAGCACGATACAACTCCTCATTGTGAGGCGGACTATTCAGAATCACATATTCACGGAGAAGAATTTTTAGCGACTAACTGTATTGTTTGTTGTTTTCAATTTTCACCAAGCGAACAAACAGCATTTTCATTTTCGGTTGACTTACCTTCTTTTTCAAATGAAGATGCCTTTCCTTTAAATTCAACCATCCTTTTGGGCAAAGCAGTATTGATAACTGCACCTCGTGGTCCACCTACTTTCATTGCTTAAGTTTACAAGTTTCTGATTTTCAAATTATTAAATTGGGTTTAGTTGTATTGATTTGTTCCCTTATCAACGCAAACGAGTTGGTTGGTGGCAGATAGATTTATCTGGCATTATTGACCTGTATCCCGACTATTTTAAAAAATAACTAACTATTCAAGTACTATACTTGATTAGACTTATTTTTTACCATTTAGATATTTAAGAACATTTTAGTCTAGTTCTAAATGACCTTAAATGTCTATATGGTAGAATTAAGAGGTGTAATCTAGATAGGGAATAGTTGCAAAAAATAAAAGCAATGAGAAGTAATATCATAAATTTATTAGGTCTAGTAGTAATCGTTTTAGCATTTGTAGCTTGTGAAAAAGACAGGCCTGTTATTCCAAATGAGGAAGAATTAATCACGACTTTAAATTATACCCTTACACCTACTAATGGTGGAGCGGCAGTCGTATTGACGTTCAAAGATTTGGATGGAGATGGTGGAAATGCGCCGACTATTACAGGTGGAACGTTGAGTAATACGACCGTTTATACAGGTACTTTGGAGTTATTGAATGAGGCAGAAGATCCAATCGAAGACATTACTGAAGAAATAGCAGAAGAGGATTTGGAGCACCAATTCTTCTTTGCAGCTAATGGTATTGACATAGATTTTAGTTATGCCGATGTAGATGGTCAAGGTCAACCAATTGGACTATCAAGTACACTTACAGTAGGTGGCGCGGGAACAGGAACTTTGACAGTTACTTTACGACATGAGCCGAATAAATTAGCTAGTGGAGTCATCAACGGTCAGATAGCAAATGCAGGAGGGGAGACAGATATTGAAGTGGTTTTTCCAATTACTATTCAATAATTATCGGCACAAAACCCTTGGAGGGTTCCAAACCCTCCAAGGGTTAAAACAACCGAACCAATATAAAAGGCTGTGAAAAATAGAATCCTACTTTGCCTATTCCTCACTTTTTCTTTTTTTAGGGTACAAGCACAAGACTGTGCATTGACCTTGTCAGGGTATATTCTAGATAAAGGAACTAGTTATCCATTGCCTTACTCTACGGTTTATTTAGTAGATCAAAAAATAGGGACAACTGCGGATGCGGAAGGGTATTTCTCTTTTCCAAACCTATGTGCGTCTGATTATCACTTAGAATTCAGTCATATCGGTTGTGAAGATGAGCATCAATTTTTTAGTTTAAAAAGTGATACGACGATTAATATCACCTTAAACCACCACGCTGAATTACTAGATGAAGTCGTTATTCATGGTGATAAGTCAGAACATTCTGCCCAAGTGAGTAATTCGATTAGTTCAGAAGAAATCGCTAAGAATAGTAGCAAAAACCTTTCTGATTTATTAGAAAATATAGCAGGAGTAAGTGTCATTAAAAACGGCTCGGGCATTTCCAAACCTGTTATTCATGGATTGTATGGCAACCGAATTAGTGTTTTGAATAATGGGATTGCACAAGCAGGACAACAGTGGGGAAATGACCATGCACCAGAAATTGATCCATTTTTAGCCAATCACTTATCGGTGGTCAAAGGGGCAGGTGCATTGGCTTATGGAGGAAATTCTCTTGGTGGTGTGGTGATGGTAGAAGTAGATAAAATTCAAGAAGATCCACATTTGCATGGAAAAGTAAATTACATTTTTCAGACCAATGGTCAAGGACATACCGTCAATGCCCAACTAGAAAAAAGTGATAAATGGGTGGCTTGGAGAATAACAGGAACGCTCAAAAATCAAGGAGATACCAAAACGCCTGACTACTTTTTAACGAATACGGGTAAGCGAGAAGGCAACTTTGCCGTTCAGTTGGAGAAGAAAATCAATCGCTGGCAGCACAACGCCTATTACAGTTTATTCAATACCACAATCGGTATTTTAAGAGGGGCACACATTGGAAATTTGACCGATTTGCAGCAGGCGATAGGTAAGGAAGTTCCGTTTTTTACCAATGAAAATTTCAATTACGATATCAATGCTCCTAAACAAGAAGTACAACACCATTTATTAAAACTAGAAAGCAAATTTTTGATAGACGACCATCGAGTGCTTACTTTTCGCTACGGAGGTCAACTGAATGATCGGAAAGAGTTTGATGTGAGAAGAGGTGGAGGCAGTGATATTCCTGCGCTGAGTATGCAGCAATTTAACCATTTTATAGAAACTACTTTTGATCGCTCTTTTGATAATGGCAGTTTGCTAAAATCGGGCTATCAATTCAATTTTGTAGACAATACGAATGATAACGCCACGACAGGGCGTTTGCCTTTAATACCTGATTATCGGGCTATTAAAAATAGCATTTTTACTATTTTTCAAAAAGAACAAGATGCCTTTTTATACGAAATTGGCGGTCGATATGACTGGCAGTATATGGAGGTTTTACCTTTACTCAAAGATGAAAGAGGGCAAATTAGTGTTGGGGATTTTAAGCACAATTTTCATAATATTAGTTTTTCTACTGGGGTAAAATATCGCTTATCGCAAAATTTCAAAACCAATTTGAATCTAGGTTATGTCTTGCGTTCGCCAGAGGTCAATGAGTTGTACAGTAATGGTCTGCACCAAGGGGTAGCAGGTATTGAAAGAGGAAATGCGGATTTGTCACCCGAGAAATCATTCAAAGCAATTTGGGCTACGGATTGGAATATTCGACAAAAAATATTCGCTCAAGCAGTGTTTTATTATCAAAATATTGAAGATTATATTTTCTTAGCTCCGCAGAACGAATTCCAATTAGACATCCGTGGGGCATTCCCTATTTTCTTATATGAACAAACCGACGCTCGTATTTTTGGAACAGATTTATTATTGTCTTATGAACCAGTCGAGGCACTGAAACTGACTACAAAATATGCTTTTGTCAGAGGAGATGATACTAGAAATAATTTACCTTTAATCAGTTTACCTGCCAATAATTTAAGTGGAAATTTGACCTATTCTTTAGAAGACGGACAACGTTTTAAAAGCACCTCTTTTGGTATTAATGGGAAATACATTTTTCAACAAAATCATTTGTTAACAGATAATAGCCGTTTTCCCGATAGAGGAGTGAATAGTTTATTGCAAGGGCAAGATTTTTTAGCACCACCTGCGGCTTATTTCTTGCTAGGGTTTAATTTTTCTACCAAAATACCATTGGCAGAAGGTGATTTACAGTTTTCTGTGAATGTAGAAAATGCTTTGAATACTCGTTATCGAGATTATCTGAATCGCTTGCGGTATTTCTCTGATGAGGTTGGTCGAAATGTGAATTTACGGATCAATTATAATTTTTAGTTTTTTGTAATAAATAGCTACCAGCCCTCGAAGAGTTGGCAGCTATTTAATGCGAGTTTATCGGGAAAGTTACCGCTTTAAAAGCGTACATTATAGTATTTTAATGCAGGTCGGAGACCTGTTGATAGTCGTATGGGGTTGTGTAAAAAG
>CALDTJ010000647.1 GCA_937924145.1 uncultured Saprospiraceae bacterium | reverse complement strand
ACCTTTGATATAGAATTTCAAGGAGCAAGTTGTAATGCTACAGGTAGTACCTCATTGTCATTTGATAATTTACCAAGTTCCTTCTTAGCATGTGTAGGCGCATTAAATATGACCCTAATTGCAGATTGTCGTGCGGTACTTTTTCCTCAAGATTTATTGTCTAATACCTTAGTTTGTAGTGATGGTTATTCTATAGGAATTAGCGGTCAAACGATGGGCGACTCTTTGGTTTTAGATGCCAGTATGATTGGACAATC
Organism: uncultured Saprospiraceae bacterium; assembly: GCA_937924145.1. Classification (GTDB taxonomy): domain Bacteria; phylum Bacteroidota; class Bacteroidia; order Chitinophagales; family Saprospiraceae; genus JAFMDF01. The sequence continues at coordinate 23,659 of CALDTJ010000647.1, read as the reverse complement.
AATCGACGTAAAAGTGACGAATCCATTAGGAAATGCTTGTTGGACAAGTTTAAAAATAGAAGATAAGACTGCACCAGTTTGTGAATCCGTAAGAGATACCACTTTCTTCTGTAGTATGGCTTTTGATGCTGCAACGATTAATACTTATCCTGTCGTGACAGATGCCTGCTCAGCAATAGCAGATACGATTTATAGCGATTCTATTAGTAATATAAGTACTTGTGGGGGAAATGCTGCCGATGTCGATACACTCAGACATATAGTAAGAACCTTTACTTTCACAGACGCATTTGGCAATAGTACTTCTTGTGTACAGAATTTATATGAATTAAAACCAACCTTATCGATGGTCCAGTTTCCTGATGATTTGACTGGGGCGAATGCTATCCATTGTACTAAACCAGCTTCTCCGAACCCTCATTTTGGTAGAACAGGCTATCCATTTGTAGAATTTAACGGAGATACTATACCTGTTAATGCTATCTGTAAATTCGGATTAGATACTTTGGATAACACAATTGTGGTAAACTGCCCAGGTAAACAAAGGATAACTCGAACTTGGTATGTCACTGATTGGTGTGCAGTAGGAAGCGGAGCAGCAGTTCGGACAATGCAACAAACAATCGACGTGACTGATACTTTAGCACCAGTATTGACTGCTCCAGCAGCAGCGACGGTAGCCGGTAATGCGGATCACAACTGTTCAGCGAATATCACTTTAGCACCTATCGGTTATGAGGATAATTGTTCTGATACGACTCAAGTTGAAGTAACCATTATTGGCCCATCAAATACGCTTTTTACCAATGGAGGAGTTATGCCAAATGTACCATTCGGTACCCACGATGTTATTTATATTGTTGCAGATGGATGTGGTAATGAGGCAAGAGATACAATTTCAGTAACAGTAAATGATATGCTACCTCCTGTAGCAATAGGAATTACACCAACAATCAATTTAACCAATACAAGTGTAATTACATGGGTATATGCAACATCATTTGACGGAGGAAGTCATGATAACTGTAGCATAGATAGTTTCTTAGTTAGAAAATCTTATGTTGATACTTTTGCTACAGAAATTGGTTTTACCTGTGCGGATGTAGGATTAGATACGGTCTTTATTAGAGTTGTAGATACTGCTGGAAATGTCAACATGACTTGGACTTATGCCAATGTCGAAGATAAAAACGGGTTTTGTACACATGATAATGATGGAGCATCTAATAGATGTGAAGATTTGAATCGGAATGGAGATTTAACTGATGATGACACCGATGGCGATGGAATACCAAATTTTATGGATGATGATGATGATAATGATGGAGTACCAACAATTGATGAAATTCCAGATTTAAATGGTGATGGCAATTGTTTGGATGCACAAGATACTGATGGTGACGGCCTTCCAGATTATTTAGATACAGATGATGATGGAGATGGGATTCCTACTGAATTCGAGATTAATGTTGCTACACTTGAAACTCAAGCAGAGGCACAAGTGGCAGATTTTGATTCGGACGGTATACCAAACTATTTGGACAATGATGATGATAATGATGGTCTGCCAACGATAACGGAGAATGCAGATACGAATGGTGATCCTTCTACTTATGATCCTAGAGATTTTGATGGCGATTTGTATCCAGACTATTTAGATAGAGAACATACGGTAACTGGAACCTTCGCTACTATCTCAGGCCACATCCAAAACGAAAATGGCGAGATGGTAGAATCTGTCAATATCTCTATCGGAGGATACGAAATGGCTCCAGCAACAACAGGTTCAAACGGTACTTTCACATTCGACGAGATTCCATTAGACGGCGACTATATGATTACACCAGAGAAGGATATGAACTATGCCAATGGTATTTCGACTTACGATATTGTCTTATTAAGTAAGCATGTTTTAGGCTTGAAGCCATTAGATTCTCCATATAAGTTAATCGCAGCAGATATTAACCACTCAGGTACAATTTCAGCTTATGATATGGTACTTCTACGACAAGTGATTTTAGGAATGAACGATGGTTTCCCTAATAATACCTCTTGGAGATTTATTGATGCGAACTACGAATTTGCAGATCCAACAAATCCTTTTGCAGAGCACTATCCAGAAGCATACGAGATCAAAAGCTTAACCGAAGATATGATGACTTTAGACTTCGTTGCTGTAAAAATTGGAGATTTGAACAATACGGCTTACGCAAATCAATTGATGAGTGCAGAAAGCAGAAATACGAACAAGTCATTGAACTTCAAAATAGAAGAGCAGGTGAAGCAAGCAGGCGAAAAAGTTACCGTTGATTTTAGAGCAAGCAACTTCCAGTCTATCTTAGGGTATCAGTTTACTTTAAATTTTGATGGCAATGCATTAGGCTTCGATCAAATCAAGATTGGTGACAAAGCAGGCTTTGAAAATTTCAACTTATCTATGGTACAAAGAGGGATTATCACTACTAGCTGGAATGAATCAGCAGGTATGGATATAGCCGAGGATGAAGTTTTATTCAGCTTAGTATTTAAAGCAAAAGAAAACATCAGAATCAGTGAATTATTAACCATCAGTTCTGATATCACACAAGCTGAGGCTTATACCACAGACGAAGCATTGCTTAATGTCAGTTTAGATGTCAATACTTCAGCGAATGCAGATGGATTTAAATTATACCAAAATAGACCAAATCCATTTACAGGAGAAACAATCATTGGTTTTGAATTGCCAACTGCCTCCACAACTACCATGACTATTTTCGATATGTCAGGAAAAGTAGTGAAAGTATTAGAAGGGGAATACGAAAAAGGATATAACCAAATCTTAATTGATGGCAAGACCTTTGATGAGCACGGTATGTTCTACTACCAATTGGAAACGAACAACGGTATCGAAACTAAGAAAATGATCTTATTAAAATAAGTGTTTATAGTTGGGTTAGCAGTCTTTTAAGAAAATAAATTCGGAAGAATTGATTGCCTTAAAACTGCTAACCTAACTTTAGGCTAGACTCCATCAAGTTAGGTTAGCTATTTTTCAATGGTTCATTTTCTTTGGAAAATAAATCATTGAAAAAGATAGCTAACCCAACAAACTCAAAATACTTTTATTACCATACACGACAATCCAAACCAAAATATTTTGCCTAGAAAAAGCTAAGTAAAAAGGGGTAAAAGCATAACCGCCAAACCTCTTTACTCAATATGGTTTTCAAATATAGAGAATCAGACTTAAAAATTTAATGGTAATAACAAGTGTGCTATAACCGATCAAGTTAATTCTTGGTCGGTTTTTTTGTTTTGATAGAGTAGAGGAGGCATTTAATTTTTTGCTAATCTTAAAACTAGTTTTGTCAACATCTAGATCAGTTGCCCTTCATTTATCCGTTGTATACTTTTTTTGTACAACGGATAAATGAAGGACAACTGATCTAAGGCAAAGTAAAATAATTAATTAGCCATTTATGAGTTCATCTTTTTTCCCTATACGTCGTTGAATCCCGATAGCTATCGGGACGCCATAGCTATGCTATGTCTGCGCTTTTCGCCTAGTCTAGGAAAAAAATATTTCCTCAAAATGACCACTTTATTAATTTATTTTGCCTAAGCGTTGACATATCAATTTTTATGTGATTATCTAGATGAGCTGTAATAGTCTTAGAATAGATCATCAGGTAAAAGATTAATATTATTAAGACTAGTTTTGTCAACATCCAAATCTGTTGTCCTTCATTAATCCGTTGTATAATAAAAATATACAACGGATAAATGAAGGACAACAGATCCAAGCGTTGATATATTTCTTCTTTATAATATCCATTTTTTATCTGATTATCTAAAAGTGGGCAAAATTATAAGATCGATGTATAGTGAAATAATTAGTGGAAATTAATAGTGAATTTTTTATTAATTAATAACTTGTTGATTATTAAGTAATTATGAATATGTGGAATCAGATTTTTATTATTATTTTAATTCATATTATAAATTGGCACAATATTTACAATATAGGAAGTATAGTTCTTATACATAATGATTTTTTGTAAAGTGTTCAAAAGTACAGGCGATTCTCTACCTATCAATAGACAGGCAATCGCCCAAAGAGCATAATTTGTTCTCTTACCTTAAAGCACGATTGGCGAGTAAAATCACCAAAAAACAAAAAAAGCCAAATTTTACATCATATTAAAAATTGGCACAATGTTTGAAAATGTATAATATGTAATCAGTTGATTACAAAGTTGCTTTCAAAAACATGCAGGTTTTTAAAGCAGCAAAAGCACTACTTATAAGACAGTAGTTATTACCATCCCTACAACCGGCCTTTTATTAAAAAAGGTAATTAAAAAAAGCAGTAAAAATAAGCTGCTCACACCCAAAAGAATGCCATTGGCAATAGCAAAATAAGGCAAACCAATCCTTATAAAAAAGCTAGTACAATCGGCCGTACTAATCTCACACAACGAATAAATTCAACCTTTTTTTAGGAAGGAGAATTCAAAGTAGCGACTAGTGAAGTAAGCAGTAAACAGTTGACAGTATGCAGTTGGTTTATCTCTTTGATAATCAATTGAATAAAAACGATAAAACTGTCAGTTATTTCAAGGTTTTAATCACTAGCTATTTACGGATGAAAAATTGCACAAAAACGCCTTTGTTTGGCCCAACCGTGTACCGTAAACCGTTTGTCGTGAACCGTCTTCAACCCTTCCAAATATATTTTCCTAAGTGAAGGAGATACATTGAAATGTACCGCTTTAGGACTGTCAATGATTTGCCTTCACAAAACCGATTTAAGCAGCCTTTTTAGGGCGTAGGACACCTATGCCTAAGATTTAAGTATTGAAACCAGTTATCAGTTGTCTGTTCTCAGTTAGTCCTTAAAACGATTACTAAGAACGGACAACAGAAAACTGACAACCGACAATTAACAACAAAAAACCGAATAAACAGAAGATTAAATTAACTGGGTGCATGATGAAAGTGTTGGGGTGCCTTGCGAGGACCAATTTAAGGAAGATTAAATGAAGTTAAGCTTGATTATCCCAACACTCTTTTTAAATTTCAACATGACAACCAGCTAATAGCACAACCAGACAGATTTACTAGTTAAGGAATGGTTCAATAATAAATTTACATTCTTCTACTTGTTCTTTTTCCCTTCTGCTGCGTTAAAAAGCCTCGTCGATGCTAGGTATCGACTGCGTTTTTTGCCTTGCATAAGAAAAAAATAACTGCGCATAAAAATGCAATTTATTAATGTACAATTCCTAGGCACCGAGAGTTAATTACAAAAAAAGAAATTTAGACCACAGAAGAGAAGCTCACCTAACAGCTTGTTTTCTAACTACTACAACTACGAAATTGATATTCCTTTCCACGAATGAAGGATTAATTATTGACTTGTGATAAAGTGATAAGATGCTACCGATTTGCCTGTTGATAAAATGAGTTGAGCATATAGCTCATTCTATGAACTGGTTAAATTATTAAGGTTTTGGACGATGGGTGTTGAACGGTACTTTATAGGATTGATACCGTTCAATCCCCCATCTTTTTAATAAGCATAAGACTAACGAGGATACTGTAAGATGTTGATAATTAATTACTTAAGATAAGGGTTTTCTGAAGAGAATTGACAGAGACGATGTGCTAAAACCCGCTTTCCAATACTATTTTAATAAATTATAGAATCATTAAAAAGCTTTGCAAAGGTCATCATTTGACCCTGTCATAGATATGCCTTGTAGGAAGAAATCTACAGCGGTTATCTTAAAAAGAAGCATTCAATATAACAATATTTTTGGTTGGCTGCATGGGCTTGAATCCGCTATTGCGGAAGGGGTATTCCCATACCTTATTTCAGCACGGCAAAAGATCAAAATCTTTTTTTTATTCATTATTTAACAACCACTTTTAATTGTTTAAACCACTAACACACAAATTTATGAAACAGACAAATTTTATTCCCATGAAATTTAAAGAAAAGCCGACAAGTCGGTTTTCAAAAGGGCTCTTTTTATGGCTCTTCATGCTGTTGAGCATGGTAGGAACCTCCTTAAATGCACAAGCAGTATGGGATGGAGACGCAGACACGGATTACAATAATCCAATTAACTGGGCAGGAGATGTTCTACCTGCTGGTCATCCAAATAACTATGGAACATTAACCATTGGAGGCCCAGCAGCGAACGCACCAGACCTATCAACACAGGCAGGAACAATTTTAGTAACAGAACTAATTGTTGATTCAGAGTTATCTATTCCAACTGGCGTTATAATAGCTGCCAGAGGAAGAGGAACAACCGCAAATACAGGCGTAACCGTCAACGGAGAATTGACAGTAGACATGGGCGGTACATTAGCCGTTGATTTTTTTGCTGCCAATGCAGTTGATGTAAGCGGGACATTAAATGTTGAAGGAGATGTTTTAATTAGCAACCAAGATCAGCTAGGTTTAAATGTCTTAGCAGCAGGAATAGTAGACATTGAAGCTACAGGTTATTTAGGCATTGGTGATACTACAACGGTAGGCATCGAAAATGCAGGTACAATCAACAACGGAGGTACTGTTTTAGTAAATGGACCGACAATGGACGGTGTATCAAATATAGGAACAATTACAAATGAGGCGGGAGGAGTTTTCGCTATCAATGGCACAGGAGAAGAAGGTTTAGATAACGATAATACATTTATAAACGAACCAGGAGGTACTTTATTTGTAAGTAACACAACAGGAGACGGTATTAACAACAGTAATGATTTTGACAACAGCGGTACAATTTCTATTAACGGAATTGGCATGGACGGAATTGAGAATTCAGCGATGTTCTTAACAGACATGGGGGTTATCAATATTGGTGGAGCTAATCCAGTAACAGGGTCAGGCGCAAGTGTGGCAATCGCACAGAATGGTGTAAATAATACAGGAGATTTTGATACGGATGGTGACGGAACATTAATACAGATTAGAACAGCTCCAACGAGCTTTTTAAATACAGGAGCAGGAACTTTTCAGAATGATTTTGATGCAGATGGAGATTGTGTAACAATAGATTTTGATAGTGATTTTACAGTAACAACTGCAGCAGGAACAGTAGAAAACAACGCAATATACACGACAAATGCACCCTTCAATAGTGCATCAGGAACAGCAGGAGCAATAGTGAATAATGGATTGATTTCAGATCTAATGGGAGCATTTTTAGATGTGATGGGAGATGCAACGACTAGAATGCCAAATGCAGTATTGAATACAGCGTCAGGTATTACCGTAGTATTATACAATGCAGTAAATTATACATCACAATTAACAGATTACTTATTAACAGGTTTAGCAGATCCAAGTACAAATGCGTTTGTACCATCTATAGCATTTACAGAAAACGGACAAGAGGTTGGTACTTTAGACGTAGCGACTAATACATTGAGTTTGAATAGAGTAGCACAGAATTTTGATATGACTTATGGAGTATTGAAGACTGCGGACGGATCTACTTGCGGAACGGAGTATAATGCACAGGTTAGATTTGCCAATGAGCCATCAGCGGCTTTGGCTTGTAATCAAAATGTTCAAGTATCTTTAGATTCGGATTGTACAGCTAAGATTACACCAGACATGGTTTTGGAAGGTGTACCTGATAATCAGTTGATGAACTTTCAAGTTATAATTTTGGAAGGTGTATACGCAGGAGGTGATTCAGTAGATTTGAACTATTTAGATCAAAGAGTGAAAGTAGAAATAGTAGATACTACACAGACACCAAATAATAAGTGTTGGGGATTCATTACAGTAGAGGATAAAATTGCACCAGTATTAGCGTGTAGAGATACAACGATTCTATGTAATACTCCAACTGATCCATCAGTGATCGGAGGACAGCCAACAACCTCAGATGCTTGTGCAGGAGGAATCACTTTCACTTACTCAGATGTAACTGAAAACTTCAGTTGCTTACAAGGTGCAGGAACTGCTCCAGATACAATTAGTAGAATTATCAGAACATGGCAAGGAACAGATGCTAGTGGAAACTCAAGTACTTGTACACAAATGATTACAGTGGTTAAACCACAATTAACAACAGCGAATATTATTTGGCCATCAGATACGACCTTGAATTGTGCAGATAACCCAAGTATAGAGCCTTCTAATACAGGTTTCCCATCCATTATATTTAATGGCACAACTGTAAGTATCGATCAATTCTGTTTGTTTGGATTGAATTATACAGATCAAGAATTTTCAACAAATGCATGTATCGGTACAAGAAAGATTTTAAGAACATGGACTATCTTTGACTGGTGTCGTCCAAATGTAGTCTTCACAAATGCAGTAGGACCTGGACCACAGCTAGTAAAAATTACAGATGAAACAGGCCCAGTAATTACAGATTTGCCTGTAGTAACAGAGATTCAAGTAAACTTCCCTGACTTAAATGCTTGTGCAGCGACTTTAACCGTACCACCAGTAATCGTAAGTGATGGATGTTCACCAACCGATAGCATTGATGTAAAAGTTCAAATAGGAAATACAACGATTAACTCAAACGGAGGTACTTTAACAAATGTACCATTCGGCACACAAAACGTGATATACACAGCGACAGATGATTGTGGAAATGTAACACAAGATACCATAACGATTACCATTCAAGACAATATTGCACCGACAGTGATCTGTAAAGAAAACATTGTAGTTGCTCTAACACAAAGCGGAACAGCACAAGTTTTAACACAAGCATTTGACAATGGAAGTTATGACAACTGTGCCTTAGATAGCATGAGAGTAAGAAGAATGGATTCTTGTGGCGTAGCGATGGATTTACCTTATGGGACATTTGTACAATTCGAATGTTGTGATGTAGGAAATGAAGTGATGGTTCAGTTAGGTGTATGGGATAAAGCAGGAAACTTCAATAGCTGTATGGTGATGGCACAAGTACAGGATAAAGTAGCGCCAACGATTACTTGTCCACCAGATGTAACTGTAACTTGTGATACTAACTTAACTGACTTATCCATTTTTGGACCTGCTACCGTATCAGGCGGAGCTTGTAACGCGAACTCTCTTAACCTTGTAGAAACTAGAAATCTTGACAACTGTGGTGCTGGAACAATCGAAAGAACTTGGACCGTACCAAACACAACAACTACTTGTACTCAGACAATTACAGTAAACTTAGTACCGAACGATTCGATTAATATTACAAGAATGCCAATACCAACTGTATATGTACAATGTAGCGATGGCATAGATATCGAGGCATTAGGACAAGATAGTTTACAAGTAGAAAGCTCAGGATGTCAATTATTAGCAGTTTCTTATAACCAACGAGTATTTAATACAGACGGAGAATGTAAAGAAGTATTGAGAACATGGGAAATCATTGACTGGTGTAGAAACCCACAAGCGAACCCATTATTACCAGGATATAGAACCGTATCACAAGTAGTAAAATTAGTTGATACAATCGCACCGATCTTCACGAATACCATGGACACAATGTTTGTGAATTCAGATCATTCAGAATGTAGCGCATCTATCACATTACCAGCCTTCACGGCAGTAGACAGTTGTGGGTCAACACCGATTATCGGCATCAACGGATTTATTACTAACTCAGAAGGAGGCGTTGATACATTAATTAATGCAACAGCAGGAACAACTTTCTTACAAGTACCAGTAGGGACTTACAGAGTCAATTATGTAGCAAGAGATGGTTGTAATAACTTAACTTCTGCACCATTAGTAATTGTAGTACGAGATAATGAAGGACCAACTGTATTTTGTGATGATTTAGTAACTACATTGACAGTCAAGGCAGACGAGCCAGCAAATAGTGACAATAGAGGATGGGTAACCGTTTGGGCATCTGACTTCAACTGTAAAGTAAGTGATTGTGATACAACAGGAGGTAGAATGGTCTTAAGGTTCCCATCACAAGGAATTGGCTCATCAACTCCACCAGCAGATACTTCTACACAATGGACATTTAACTGTGCTAATAAAGGAGCTCAAGTAGGTGATCTTTGGGTAAGTGACGCACAAGGAAACTGGGATTATGTACGAGTAACGGTTGATATTCAAGACAATATGAATATTTGTCCAGATATCAGTTTAGCAGGCGCTATGATTTCTGGAACGATTGAAACAGAAGTAGGATCGAAAGTAGAAGAAGTAACCGTAAATATTGGAGGATACACAATGAGTCCTGAATTGACAGGAGCAGATGGTAACTACCAATTCAACCAGTTACCGATGAACAGCAACTACACCGTAGCACCTGCTAAAAACATCGAGCCATTAAATGGTGTATCTACTTACGATTTAGTATTGATTAGCAAGCATATCTTAGGAGTCAACAAATTAGATTCTCCATACAAGCAGATTGCAGCAGATGTTAACCGATCAGGAACAGTTACCGCGTATGATTTAGTACAATTGAGACAATTAATATTGAATGTTACTACAGAGTTTTCTAATAATGAATCTTGGAGATTTGTAGATGCGAACTATCAGTTTGTTACAGAAAATCCAGCAGCAGAGTCATTCGCTGAAATAGCAAGTATCGGAAACTTAGATCATAACACAGAAGCACACTTTATCGCTGTAAAAATTGGAGATGTCAACATCAACGCAATTGCAAACAGAGGTTTAGTAAGCAGCGAAGCAAGAACAACTGGCACTTTAACTTTCTCTACGGAAGAAGTGACATTTGAGAAAGGAGCGACAGTAAATGCAGTATTTAACTTAGCAAACTTAGGAACAGTAGAAGGATACCAATTCACATTAGATATTGATGAATCAAAAGTAGACATCGTAGCAATCGAAGAAGGTGTAGCGGAAGTTGCCAACTTCGGAACAAGAATGATGACTAGAGGAAAGTTAACAACAAGTTGGAATCAAGGTGCAGAATTAGTACAGCATGAAGAAAGAATGTTTACAGTAGTATTGAGAGCAAAGCAAGCAGGTAGATTGAGTGAAACAGTAAGTATCAACTCTGATCTAACGAAAGCAGAAGCTTATACTACCAACGGTGACTTATTAGATGTATCATTAGCCTTCAATGGTAACTCAACAAGCGAAAGTAACTTCGCATTACACAATAATAAGCCGAATCCATTCAAAGAAGTGACAACGATTAGCTTTGATTTGCCAGAAGCAGGAACGGCTAAATTAACGATCTTCGATATTTCAGGAAGAATAGTGAAAGCACAAGAGCAAGAATTTGCTAAAGGATACAACGAAGTACAAGTTGAAAAAGCAAATCTAAAAGGTGGAGGTATTTACTTCTATCAGTTAGAAACAGCAACACATACAGCAAAGAAGAAAATGATTTTGATTGACTAATCTAATCTTCTACCAGAAATAATATTCATCCCTCTTTGACAATACAGTCGAAGAGGGATTTTTTGTTTAAAAACCTAATAAACGCTTGGTTTTTTATTTAATTTGATTAACTTTATGAGAAATTATGCGATATGTTTTTTGGTCGTTTTTACATAGAAATGACTAAACCTAATCCGAATACGGAAATAACAATAAAATATATTAATTTTTTATTTATAAAAATACCCTTTTTTGGGTATAAAAGGAACGAAGAGCGTATCGTATATTTGTTTTGTTATATACAAAATGACCCCATTTTTTAACCAAAAAAATCTTTAATGAAGTAATTATTCCTATTAATAGTAATTGCAAGACTACCCCCTGTCAAAAATACTATTAGTTCCAAATTTTGACATTCTTCAATACACATTCCCAATTACCGCTACAATTGAAACGCAAGTAACTTCTCAATAGTTATTTAGTAGGCAAAAATCGCCATAATCGAGATCCGTAAGACACAGTCAAACCTTTAACTAAATTCGAAGAATTTTGTAAACCGTTCTTTGCGTTTGGTAACCTTCTCATGACATAAGCACACAACTACTCAAATATTAAATTCGAAGAATTTTGTAAACCGTTCTTTGCGTTTAATAACTTTCTCATGACATAATCATAAAAATTATTAACCTCAAATTCGAAGAATTTTGTAAACCGTTCTTTGTATTTGAATAACTTTTTTAAAATAATTATGGATATTAATGCCTGAAATTCAGGCGCTTATATACTCACATTTTTTTTTGTTTTTGTAAACCTATAAAATTGAACACATGAAAAGATCGAATTCTACTTCGTGGTTTTTACGAGGTTGGGCAACTCTGTCCATGGTGTTGTTTTTACTAGCATCAAGCACGTCTGTCCAAGCACAGGCGTTTTGTACGATTGCGTGTAATGACAATCTCCAAGTATCTTTAGGAAATGACTGTCGGGTAGTAGTTACCTATGACATGATTTTGGAAGATGCGGACAACTCTCGAATCTGCTCGCCAAACGGCCCACAGGCCTTCGTTATCCAAGTTTTAGACCACGCAGACAAAGTGGTAGCTGAGACAGGTAGCGACAAAGATTTCATAACTTGTGAAGATGTTGCCGCTAATGATGGTAACACATTCCGAGTTAAAGCAAAGCACTGGGCAACTGGCAACAGTTGTTGGGGAACCATCACAATTGAGGACAAAATTAAGCCTCAATTATGGTGTAAGGATGTTGAACTTTGGTGTAACCAGCCGTTCACTCCTGAATTTATTGAATGCCACGTTGGTGAAGGACTCGGATATCCAAAAGTCACAGATAACTGTGACGAGTTAAGATCTCCTGTTTCTTATCCAAACGAAAATGGTGTTACTTGTGGTGCGATTTCTCTTTCGCACAAGGATGAAGTTATTGATGTAGAATGCGTCGATGCTGCAAATCCTGGTTTTAGTGCAGTTATTAAGCGTACTTGGACTGCAGTTGATGCGTCTGGTAACGAAAATAAATGTACTCAAACAATCAGGTTGAGAAGAGCAAGAATCTCTGACATCAACTTATCAGCGTCTCTACCTAACTATACAGGCTTACCAGGAGACAAAGATGCAATCGAATCTAAGAAAGGAAATGGATGTAATCCAAACACACTTCCAGGTTTAATCATCGGTGGCGATTGCCCTGATGGTGAAGGTAACTCTGTTGGTGAAACGACTCGTCCAGGAAACGGTGGATCAACAAATGAGCCAACTGGATTCCCAATGATTCACGGAATTCCTGTAACGAAGTATAAGGCTGACGGAACTGGCTTGAACATCGGTTACCAATATCCTTGGGATTCTTACGGATTCTGCGAAATCAATGTAGATTACAAAGATCACGTAATTCCAGTATGTGTAGGATCTTACAAGATTATCCGTACATGGAAATTGATTGATTGGTGTACAAACGAAATCGTTGAGCATACTCAAATCATCAAAGTAGTTGATAATGAAGCTACTATCGACTGTCCTGAAGATGTTGCTTTACAAACTAACACTAACACTAAAGCGTGTGAAGCTGACTTCAGATTACCTGATGGTAAGATTTGGGAAGCTTGTGGCGAAGTTGCTGAGGCACACGTTACAATTGTTGGAACTAGATTAGTAACACAGCCTTATGCTAGTTGGGCAGAAGAAGAGTACAAAGTACTTCACGCAAGACCAGGTAGAATCGTAGGTTCTGCAACTGGAGATCCAGTAACGATTGATTTTGGATCTGTTAAATTAGATGGACCAAGATGTGATCAAGATTTTGCTAAGTATGTAGTAACTTACTATTACATCGATCACTGTGGAAACGAGGCAACTTGTTCTTACAACGTAACAGTTGAAGACAAGACAGCTCCAACTCCAGTATGTGATGAAATCACTCAAGTAACTGTAGATAGAGAGTGTGAAGCTCACATTTTTGCAGAAACATTTGATGATGGATCTCACGATGCTTGTAGCGACGAATTAACTTTCTTAGTTAGAAGAATGGATGAAGGTGGTGAATTTAAGCCACACGTAGTATTCACAGAAGAAGACGTATGGAAATCTGCTGAAGGTACTGCTTGTTTAGTTGAATTACAAGTAACTGACTGTCATGGAAACTCTAATACTTGTATGGTACAAGTATTTGTTGATGACAAAGAAGCACCAGTTGTAAGAGTTCAAGATAAGACAATCACTTGTAGCTTATTAGATAATAATGGTGTAATTCCAGAAGATTTAATTCCTGCTCCAGTAATCACGGATAACTGTCCTGGATTTACTTTCACAAGAACAGATTCTGATTGGAGAAATGAGTGTTACTTAGGAACGGTAACTTATACTTATATCGCAACTGACAGACACGGAAACGTATCTGCTGCTGTTGACCAAGTAATTACAGTAGAAGACGATACGCCTTTAGACGTAGTATTCCCTGATGATTTCAATGCAGTTTGTACAGCAACTGATGGTTCTGGTTTTACAAGTGCATTAGATCCTGATGTAACAGGTCGTCCAATTATCACTGGTGACGATTGTGAATTAGTAGCAATTAGCTACGAAGATCAAAGATTGAATATTTCTGATAATGCATGTTTCAAGATTGCAAGATACTGGACAGTTATTGACTGGTGTGCTTATGATCCTTTACATCCATCAGAAGATCAAGTATTCACTTACGTACAATTTATCAAAGTATTGGATCAAGTTGCTCCAGAATTAACAGTACCAGCTGACGAAAAAGTTTGTATTGACGGAACTGACTTGTGTGAGACTACAGTAGCTGTAGGAGCACCATCTGTAACTGATTGTTCTTCTGAAGTAAGAGTAAGAGCAGAATGGTCTTTCGTAGCTGACGAATGGTACTGTGGTACTTCTGCTGACGGTGTTGTTGCTGATGCATCTCAAGGATTCGTTACACCATCATTCAAGCCTGGTGTATTGACAGTAACTTTCATCGCTGACGATGGATGTAACAATGTAACTAAGCACGATGTAGTTTATACAATCGTTGATTGTAAATTACCAACTCCTTACTGTAGAGACGGAATCAGAATCGAGAACATGCCATCAACTGGACAAGTTGAAGTATGGGCGGTTGATTTAGACCTAGGAAGTTTTGATAACTGTGACGGATGTGCTAACAGCGCAGTAACAGTATCTTTCTCTCCAGATGTAAATGATATCGTAAGAACATTCACTTGTGCAACTTTAGGTACTCAGCAAGTTGAATTATGGGTAACTGACCACGCTGGTAACCAAGATTTCTGTAGAACTTTTGTAATGGTTCAAGACAATCAAGGTGGATGTAGTGGAGCTGCTGCAAGCGGAATGGCTGCAGTAACTGGTAAAGTTGCTAACACAAACGGTGAATTAATCGAGTCTGTATCTGTATCTGTAAATGGTTCTGCTGCTGCAATGCCAGCTGCTGAAGTAACTGGCGCTGCTGGTAACTACGGATTTGAATTAGGTGTTGGTGGTGATTACACGATCACGCCTGAGAAGGATATGAACCCATTAAATGGTGTATCTACTTATGACTTAGTATTATTACGTAAGCACGTATTAGGAACAGAGGTTATCGCTAACCCTTACAACTTAATCGCTGCGGATGTTAATAAGTCTGGATCTATTACAACATTTGATATGGTTGAATTGAGAAAAGTAATCTTACAAGTTGTACCAACATTCGAAAATAACGAATCTTGGAGATTTGTAGATGCTAACTACCAATTCACAACAGAAAACGTATTAGCTGAAAACTTCTCTGAAGTATACAATATCAATAACTTAGCTGGTAACATGAACATCGACTTCGTAGCAATCAAAGTAGGTGACTTGAACGGAACAGCGACTCCTAACTCTTTAGTTGGATCTGAGTCTCGTAACGTTGCAGGTACATTGACATTGAACGCTACAGACAGATTAGTTCAAGCTGGTGAAACAGTAACTGTAGAATTTGCTGCTGATATGGCAAATGCTGCTGGATACCAATTCACATTAGACTTCAACGGTCTTCAAATGGTTGAATTAGTAGAAGGTGCAGCTAAGGCTGAAAACTTCAACACTAACTTGGCACAAAGAGGAATCTTAACGACTTCTTTCGACGGTGCAGCTGACGGTGAATTGTTCGCAGTAACATTCACAGCAACTACTACTGGTCAATTAAGTGAATTAATCAGCATCAACTCTGAGTATACTCAAGCTGAGGCTTACACAACAACTGGTGATTTAATGAATGTTGCATTAAACTTCAACAGCGAAACTGTAAGTTCTGACTTTGCGTTATCTCAGAATACACCAAACCCATTCACTGGTGAAACAATCATCAGATTCAACTTACCACAAGCTGGTAACGCGACATTGAGTGTGTTGGATGTACAAGGTAAAGTATTAATGACTAGAAGCGGTGATTTCGCAAAAGGTGCACACCAATTCGAAATTAACTCTAAGCAATTAGGCGTAACTGGCGTACTTTACTATCAATTAGAATCTGCTGACAACGTAGCAACTAAGAAGATGATCGTATTAGAGTAATCTAATAAAATCACTTTTAGCTACGCAGTAGTTATATATCATGTAAACCTATCTAACTGTGGATTCAGACTGTACTATAGGTTTACAGAAGAAACAGTTTTAGGGATGTCCTCTTTTCCTCTCGGGGAAGGGAGGCTCCCTTTTTTTATGTGCTTTGCTCACCTTTTTGATTTTTGTGATTTTTCTGTTAATGGGTTATTTGGCCGATAGGCTAAGATTTCATTTTAATCTTCATATCTTCCATCAATTTTTATGTCTAGCAATCTTCAAACATCGACCCTCGTTTTTTATATTAGCTATTGTGCTAAAAAACAGCCGTTTAGTGCTTTTAAAATGGCTGCCTGTGCGTATTCTTAAAATATTGGGTTTTTGCTAGATTTATAAAATATATCCGAGTATTTTAAAAATAATTTTTCCCTTTAAATAAAAAGCATATCTATAAAATGCTAACCAACAACAGCTTAATATTGAGCCAGAAATAAGAGGTATTTTATAACATATTTTTATTTGACAAATTCATTTTATTTATTTATGTTGCGAAAGATTGAGCGAAGTCCCCCTCTTTGTTTCCCCCCTTACTAATAATATTCCCCCTTTTTGCACTAAGCGATAAGCCAACAAAATCTCTACTTTTCAACAAGTCACGTAAGGTCGTTCAGGTATACATTTACCTGTAAAAGTATTTGGACCAATATCAATTAAGGCAAAGTGCTAGAACTACACCACAATACTCACATCTTGCAGTAAAGCTGCCCTATACAAACAATATTATAAATTGCTTGAGACCAAATAGGTCTTGGCTATATCTATATTTTAAAGTCTATGAAATGTTAAGACTTTAGGTGAAATACTATGCCTAATACTAACTTTTTCATACGGAGTTATTACAACCTTGGGAGTTAAATATCTATGAGAATGCCATCTAAAATGACTACACTATTTAATTTAATCCACTGGAAAAAATACTTCAGTTTAGTATTTTTTGCATTTGCATTTGCATTCACCAGTTATGGACAATGTTCCATGTCATGTGATGATGAAATTCAAGTTTCCTTGAATAATGAATGTGAAGCAGAAGTAACTTATCGGATGATTTTGCGAGATCCTGACAACAGTGATCTATGTAGTCCAAATGGTCCTCAGGCTTACAAAGTTGTGGTGATGGATGAAGAAGGAGTTGAGATTCCAACGAGTCCAATTATTACTTGTGAATATACGGGAAGAACTTTATTAGTTAAGGTAAAGCATTGGTATTCAGGGAATAGTTGTTGGTCAAAAGTAGTCGTAGAAGATAAGAATGCACCTCTTTTGGCTTGTGAATCAGTCGATTTGTGGTGTACTCAAAATGCTGCACCAGTTAGTGAAGGAGGAGTCGTGCCAGTACCAAGTATGGTAGATGCTTGTGCAGAAAGTTGCCAAACGCTGACGCTAACCTATACTGATACAGATTCGATTTTTTATGCTTGCGAAGACATTGAAAATGGAGTCGTAGGAACGATTGATAGAACATGGACCGCTTGTGACAATTTAGGAAATTGTCGCACTTGTGTACAACGAATTACCATCAAAACACCAAGTTTCGAAGAAATTGAGGTACCAGCAAACATTACCCTTTCTTGTGGCGATTGTGACCCAACAGATTTAGGCTGTACGGGGATACCAACAATAAACGGTGGTAGTTTAGATAATTCATTATGCAATTTACAAATTGATTATACGGATGCCATCACCAATATGGTTTGTGAAGGCAGCTACACTATTGAAAGATCGTGGGCAATCCAAAACACATGCACTGAGGCAACACACCATTACACACAATTAATCGAAATTGTGGACCAAACACCACCTGTTATTACTTGCGTTGACGGAGCAACCGTTGTCGCCACACCCCACCAAACACCTAATTCGTGTTTGGCGAATGTGATTATTCCAGGAGCAACAATTACAGATAATTGTTCTTCTATTGAAAATATAAGCACCATTACGAAAGTCTACAAAATCGACGAAACTGGAAAGAAGTGGTTGATGAAAAGAGAGGAGGATGCCAATGGCGGTTTCGCCTTAGATTTAGAATTGGGGCATTATGAAGTTTATTATCAAGCAACGGATGCTTGTGGCAATGTTGTAAATAATTTAGACAATGCTTGTTCATTTACCATCTTAGACAACATACCACCTACTCCTGTATGCAATGCCTTGACAAAATTATCTTTAGATCAAGATGGAAAAGGATTGATTTATGCTCAGTCTTTTGACAATGGCAGTTATGATAATTGTTGCGTAGAAAGTTACGCTGTCAGAAGATTGGATGTAGAAGGCAGTGTATTTACAGATTATGTAGAGTTTACCTGTGAAGACGCAGGAAATGAAGCGGTAATGGTTTTATTAGAAATTACAGATTGTAATGGCAATAAAGCGGTGTGTACGATCAACATTCTAATTGAAGGTGGCACACCTCCAACTATAGTAAGTTGTGCTGACAATATCACAGTAAGCTGTAGTCAAGGACTTTCGTTAGAAGAAATCAGTAGTACTTTATTAACTGCGCCAACTACCACGCAAGAATGTGGAGGGGGGACAGCAGTAGCAGAAGTCGCTTTAAAACAAGATTATAGAAATGAATGTGGAGTAGGAGCGGTCATTTTTGAATGGTCCGTATCGAATGGCGCAGGAGTAGGAGCAGAGACGTGCGAGCAGTTGGTTTCTTTCATTGACGACACTCCGATTTCGGTAATATTTCCGCCAGATTTCGTAGGAGATGCTTGTGCAAACAGTATGGAAGAAATGACGCAGGAGGTAACTGGAATCGTATTGATAGAAGGAGCAGATTGTGAAACGATAGAAGTACTTCATAGTGATTCTGAAATAGAAGGAGATGGATCATGTATGCGATTCACAAGAACTTGGGTTGTGACCAACCTATGTGGAGATAATGAGACTTTTGAGCATGTACAAGTTATAGAATTGCGAGATAATGCCGCACCAGTTATCGAATGTAATGGCGAGTTTTTCGACATCTGCTTAGATGGTGGCGAATGTAGTCGATCATTCGTAGTCGATGGCATCAACGTTACAGATTGTAGCGAAGTAACGGTAAGAGCAGAATGGAAATTTACGCCAGCGGATGTTTGTCAAGGTGAAGCACTAACGGGTACTATTGAGACTGCACAATTTGGATTCGCCACTCAAGCTTTTGGACCAGGTCAATTATGGGTAGATTTTTATGCAACGGATGCTTGTGGCAATGAATCTGCGTGTACAAGAAGAGATTATACAATCAAGGATTGTGAGGCTCCAGAAGTGATTTGTTTGCCAGGTTTAACCTTAAATTTGGATGCAACGGGCGAAGTAGAAGTTTGGGCAAACGATTTCCACTCAGAGATTATTGATAACTGTGAAGATTGTTATGGAGAAGAATACATCTTTTCTTTTTCTCAAGATACAAGCGAAACTGTTCGGTTTTATGGTTGCGCTGACTTAGGCGTAAAAACGGCTCAGGTTTGGATAACAGATGCTTATGGAAATCAAAATTTCTGTCCGGTAACTTTTGTTATCAAAGGAGAAGATGTCTGTGCAGACTTAGGTCAAGATACCATTGCAACGCCTCCACCTTCAGGTATGGCTGGCATCAGTGGTACTATTTATTTGGAAGGTAGACAAACGATAGAAGCGGTGTCTGTAATGGCTGAAAATCACCTTGCGGAAATGATGGATGAGCAAACTACGGATGAATCAGGTACTTATGCTTTCGAGTTCCAAAGAAGTTCGAATGTAGTCATCAATCCAAACAAAAATGATGATATTCTAAATGGCGTAACTACTTATGATATTTTGCAATTGAGAAAACATATCCTAGGATACGAGGAATTAGATTCACCGTACAAATTAATTGCAGCGGATATTAATCATAATAATGCCATCACTACCGCAGATATTGTGGCTTTGAGAAAAGCGATATTGCAGGTAAATAGAACATTCGAAAATAATACTTCTTGGAGATTTATCAAGGCGGATCATGTATTTGCAGATCCTAAAAATCCATTTGCAGAGGAGATGCCAGAATATGCGACTATCTCAGAGTTAACTCAAGAAATGCAAGTTGACTTTATAGGAATAAAAGTTGGGGATTTAAATGGCAATGCAAAAGGCAAGAGAAGTCTGATGGAAAATACGGCACAAGCCAGAAATACAAAGCGAATAGCTTTCGAAGTGGTAGAAAAGCAAATTGCTGCCAATACTGTAGAAACGATAAATTTCACACTCACACAAAAAGATATTCAAGCATTACAACTGACCGTAAATTTTGACCCTAGTTTAGTAGATATAATAGAAATTCCAGTAACAAATCAAGTATCAACTGAGAACTTCGGCACTAAATTTTTACAACGAGGTGCATTAACCATGAGTTGGGATGCACCAACAAACACTAATGAATTTTTACATTTTACATTAAAAGTTAAAGCGAAGCGTACGACGGCAGTCAGCGAATTATTTACAATTAATTCGACGATCACTCCTGCTGTTGCTTATGATGGACAGGGCGATGCTTATGGTGTTGACTTGGCAATTTCGGCTAATAAATATGATTACGAGTTACTTCAAAATCAGCCAAATCCATTTAAGCAAGCCACCACAATTCGCTTTACTTTACCTGCAAAGAGTCAGGGCAAATTGACGATTTTAGACAGCACTGGACGAACACTAAAATCTATCGAGCAGTCTTTTGAAAAAGGAATCAATGAAGTGGAAGTTCGTGATTTACAACAAATGGGATTGTTGTATTATCAATTAAAAACAGACTTTGGTATCCGAACTCAGAAGATGATTCGACAGTAAGAGCGGCTTTAGTCGCCAAAAAGATATTGGCAGTTTCGACCGCCAACAAAAAGTAGTAATTAATTCAACAAAAGAGTTTTTAATTCAAAAAAGTAGTAGTTAATTCAGGTGAGTAAAATCACCACACAAAACAAAGTTAAGGGTGGCAAAGACCTAAGTTCTCCGTTTTTTAGTTGATTTTTTTTATGGGTTGAAAACATATAAAGAAAGACTCAATTTAAAAACAAAAGTACAGAATTTAGTTTTTGCTAACCCTTAAATTTTTGAAATCGGCTAACTTTTTCAAAGATTACAGACGACAACAACATTTTAAAATCTCGCTTAACAGCGGACAAAAAAGACTACAGCCAATCGTTTTCTGAGTGAGAAAATGATTGGCTTTTTTTATGGTGAGGTCACTTTCAGTGCCCCCGCCATTTTAAGAATATGCTATATTTGAAAGTTTCGGGGGCACTGAAAGTGATTCCAAAACGCTGCTAGTCTAAATCGAAAAATTAGCGGGGCACTTGAAGTGACCCGCTAATCCCTAATCCACAATCTTAAAAGTAGTCCGTCGATTAGACTGATGTTCTTCCTCTGTACATCGAGTACAAACACATTCCACCGCAGGAGCAGATTCGCCGTATCCTCGCGCTGTCATTCGTTCACCTTGAATACCCGCAGTCACTAAATAATCCACTGCTGATTGTGCTCTTCGTGCCGATAAATCTTGGTTATAATTGGGGTTACCTCGACAATCCGTATGGGAGGCTAATTCAATTTTTATAGTGGGGTTTTGATTTAAAATATCCGCTAATTCGTTCAAGGTTGGTTTAGCATCGGTTCGGATAGTAGCCTTATCCAAATCGTAGTAAATATTGTCCAAGACAATTTCTTGATTTTTGAAAATTTTATCCAAAACGATCTCTACCTCAAATTCTTGATTCGGGTCTTTAGGGTCTTTGCCGATTCCTTTAGTAGAAAATTTCTCATCATTATTTAAATAGCCTTCGTTAGAAGCGAAGAAAGCATAATCGGTATTTTCTTTCAGTTGGACTTCGAATAAACCATTTTCACCAACCGTCACTGTCTCACTTTTACCATTAATCATAATCTGTACTT
Source organism: uncultured Saprospiraceae bacterium (assembly GCA_937924145.1). GTDB lineage: Bacteria > Bacteroidota > Bacteroidia > Chitinophagales > Saprospiraceae > JAFMDF01. Next base: position 1,324 of record CALDTJ010000647.1, on the reverse strand, counting down.
GCGCACCACTCAAAGGCTTACGGCCAAGTACTTTACTATTCGGATTATCAGGATTTTGATAGATTTTTTCTAAGACAAATCCATTTAAGGTCATGGTGTAAACTACAGGAGGTTCTTCTTTAGTCGTATCCACAGGCGGCGGCGGTGGTGGGGGAGGAGGCACCAATCTTTCAAAAGAGTAAATATCGTCTAATCCACTCCCTTCATCCCGAGTAGAAGTAAAATAACCTTTGTGAATAACCTTTGGGTTAATAATCGGCGCTCGATAGTCTACTAAATAATTGAAATCATCCGCACCAGAGTTAATCGGTGCTTTTAGATTGAAAGCAGAAGACCATTCTTTTTCATTCCTTTTGAAAACTCTAAAGATGTCTAAACCACCCATTCCTGCATGAAAATCAGACGAAAAATAGAGCGTATCAGCTACTACGGTAGGGAAGACTTCATTACCTATGGTATTAATATTTCTACTCATAATCTTAGGTATGTCCCAGCCAGCAGGAGTTCTGGTACTTTCGTAAATATCGTATCCACCCCAACCGTCAGGGTGATTGGCAGCAAAGTATAAGGTGTTGCCATCATCCGAAATAGCTGGACTTTTATAGTTGACTTCCGGTTCTGTAAACTCTAAAACTTGTGGGACAGACCAACTATTACCATCTTTTTTGCTCATCATTATCTTACAAAATGCTTGATTGCTTTCATCTCCAAAGCATCGAATAAAATACATCTCGCTAAAATCTCTTGTAAAAGTTGCAGACCCTTCATTATTTACGGTATTAATAGGCGATTCAAAAGGCGTCACATCATTGGTATTCAAATCGACGATGAACAAGTCCATAAAATCTTTTCCCGTCCAGTTATATTGGTCTTCCCCCATACTTTCGGACCTATCCGAACTAAAAACCAGAGCATTACCCAAATAGATAGTCGGAGAGAAATCAGCCGCCTGATTGTTAAACTTTACCTTTCCAACAGTATATTCTTCATAAGCACCCTCTTCTAACCACTTCATTGCGATCTCACAGTTCCGAATCTCTCGCTTGTATTCGTAAGGGCTCCCAATTTCATTTCCCAAATCTTTGAAGGCTTGAATCGCCTCTGGATACTGTTGCGTCCGTTTGAGCGCATTAGCATATTCCTCCAAAGCTTCCGTCCCATAAGAGTAGTCATAAGCGGTCAAATACCACTCGATTGCCTCATCAGATTGGTTCGTATATTTATAACTTTCGCCAACTAAAAATGCCAATTTCCCTTGATCGACTCGACTTTTGGCTCTTTTATACTCCGATTTGAGCATTGGAATGGCTCTTTTGTATTGTTT
>CALDTJ010000646.1 GCA_937924145.1 uncultured Saprospiraceae bacterium | reverse complement strand
ATAGTTAAATCGAGTGTATTTTTTCGTTAGGCAAGGCATTTTTTTTGAGAATAGCTTTCGCTCTTTAAGAAAAAAATAACGCAGCATAACGGAAAAAGACGCCGATTTAACTGTCAAGAATTTATGACTTGAACCACTAGTCACCTCTCGTGATGAGATACGATGAACTTGATTATTTTTTATGATTGCCACTTGCCCCAGATGATTGCTGATCTACTTTTTTAGGGTCACCATAATATTCGACGGTGCTTGCCCCAGAGGCGGATGTGTTCAAATACTCTGATACAGTTATCGCTATATAGCTAGCACCATTCACTGATGCGTGTGTATTTTTAGTCATCAATTCTTTAGCATGGAGATTACATCCTCCAGAAAGAGTAATATTCAAGTTGGTTGCAGTACCAGTTAACTGACCATTAGAGGCTCCACTGAATTGTATCCGTAGATCGTTTACAGCAAGTGGAGTTTGGATATAACTGGCACCATTTAAACCAATGAATACATCTTCAAAATTTAAAGTTTGTTCGGAATAAAATTTAGATGCACCATAAGCATTAATGGCATCCAAATCCTTAAATCCAATAGTCAGAATTATCTTATCTGTAGGACTCAAAGTGTATTCTTCTTTTGCTTTAATACTAATGGTTTTGCCATCATCTTTTTCCAATTCAAATAAATCAACGATATTTTCCTGTGCCTCAATCTCTAAGTATTCTTCTGCTCCTTGGAGTAAATTGACTTGATAATCACCAGCAATGTATAATTCTGAAAAATTACCAGTCGTTAATCGTACTTTTTTATTAGTGCCTGCTCCTTCTATAAAAGTAGGTCCGTTGCCAATACCTTGAGGCGCCAAACTACTGCGCATCATCACCATTCCTGTTAAAACATTCAATGCGATAGCGGCGAATAATCCTAATAATATTTTATTGCTAATTTTCATGATTTTAGATTTAAGTCGGTCCACAGTTTTCGGTATAAGGTTTAGTTAATAAATAGCCGAAGGTTGAGGTCCAGTTTTTGTAAATAATTAGTACCAAGTCTGTCAACATCTAAATCAGTTGTCCTTCATTAATCCGTTGTATAACTCTCCATCTTTCAACTTCTTCAAATCCTCAAAACTGATTTCTAACAACTCCATCAACTTAAATACTTCTGGTAAGAACTGTTTGATAAAAGCGGTCTTCTTGAGTGCCTTTGTTTTTTGCAGGGCATCGTCTGCAACAAAATAACCAACTCCTCTTTTATTAAAAATAATTTCCTGTTCTTGTAAATAGGTGAAAGTTCGAGCTACGGTATTAGGGTTAACTTCTACTTGAGCCGCCATTTCTCTAACCGATTGGATACGGTCACCACCTTTGAGTTCTGCGGCGAGGATCTGCTCGCACAGGTAATCTGCTATTTGCATATAGATCGCTTTAGGTTTTATGAATTTCATGTTATTTCTAATTTTAAATTTTCCTCAAAAAATCAGTTCATCGCAGGAATCGCAGTGGATGTCTACAATTCCGTTTCTTTTAATTTAAAATAACCAACGACTAATAATACAGCTGGAATGATATATAAACCCCAAAATCTCACAATGTTTTCTCCATTCAATCGCATAAACTTTTGGAAATCTCCCGAAGGTTGAACGGGAGTCATTTTACCATTGATTTCCATAGTTGGACTGAATTGATACATGCCATCAAATAAATCAAACATTACAATTCGAAAAATTAAACCGCCAATTAAAATCGAACCAATGGTCACCAGAAAAGAACTGAGCATCGTTTTGAAAATAGCGTGTTTTCTAAAGTACACTGCGCCTAGTAAATACATGGTTTGCAGCGCAAAAAATACCTGAATGAATAAAATGTTTTGTTCGGTAAATATATTTGGTTGACCTATGTCAAAGTCAAAAAATGTTTGACCTAAGAGCTTACCAATAAAAGAGAAAACAAAATAACTCAAAGTGAAAACGACAAAGTAGCAAATGGCAGTAATTAACCATTTTGATAAGAATTTCTCAAAATGAGAGGCTGGTAATAATAAGTAGAACTGCTTACCATAAGCCTTATCCATTTCTGTAAAAGACAAACTTGCTAAGATGCAGCCACTGGTAATTAGAAAAAATCCATAACCGAATTCATGGAATCCTAACTCTCTATTTCTTGCCCAAACTAGCATATTTAAAAGCATGATTAACATCAACGCCATTAAACCTAGAAAGGCCGTTTTTTTATTTATAGCAAATTCCCTTGCTAATAAATGCTTAAATCTATCGGTTGAAAAAAATTGATTGGTTTCCATTGTATTGTTGTTTTTAGTGTAGTTAATTGGATGAGATATGGTGATTTGATTGGTTTGATTCATGGTGGTATTTTTTCGATAACGGGGTCCCACTTTCAGTGCCCCAGTTATTTTGATGATGAAGTATTTTTTAAATTTCGATACTGTTTTTTAATTTTCAGGGGCACTGGAAGTGACCCCGAAAAACTAAGCGAACAAAGCCCTAATAGCCTGCTTATTCGCCATCATAGCATTAAAAAATACTTCAATATCGACCTCTGTTTCTTCACCGTCCAAATTTTCTGTCACCACCATATAACCACCAGGCACCCGCTCTGCATATAAGACATCATCGGGCTCGCCTCGACTATATTTGACTTCAAATTGAAGTTTTTCAGCAATTGTTTCTACGGAATCATTAAAGATAATTTGCCCTTCGTCCATGATGATAATCGGGTCCATTAGATTGCCCATATCTCGAACTTGGTGCGTAGAAATAATACACGTTCTTTCATCTGTAATAGCAGTTGTCAAGAGTTTTCTAAACAAGCTTTTAGAAGGAATATCTAAACCATTAGTCGGTTCATCTAAAATCAATAAGCGGCTATTAGTTGCCAAGCCAAAAGCAGTGATCGCTTTCTTTTTTTGTCCTTGAGACAATGCAGTTAACGTCTTACCAGCATCTAATTCGAACTCTGCCAGGTATTCGTGAAACTGCTTGGAATTATATCTTGGATAAAATGGTGCATAGACCTTTTCGAAAGTTGAGATTTTCATCGCAGGAACATGCAACTCCTCTGGCAAGAAAAACAGATCAGCTAGAAAAGCAGGAAAACGATTTTCTGGGGTGAAACCCATGACATCAATTGTACCCGATTTTGGGAAAACTAATCCACCAATCAACTTGAGTAAACTGGTTTTGCCAACACCATTTTTACCTAATAATCCATAAATATTCCCTGCTGGAATTTCTAAATTCAATGCTTGAAACAGTGGTGTTTTCTTCTTGTATTGAAAATGAACGTTTTGTAATTGAATCATAATTGAGGTTATTTAGAGGTTATTAGAAGTCATTAAGAGTTATTAGAGATTATTAACAGCCATTCACGGATGGATGAAAAATAACTTCTAAAATTTTTTTTGTGTTAGTGTATTACTTAACTAGTACACTACAAATGTAAGTCGATATTTTTGATAAATCCAATTTTTTTTGAAAAAAAAGGATAAAAAAGGGAAAAAATCGTGATTTTTATAGAAATTGAGCCCGTGAGAAATAGGAAAATAGCTTTCGATGCAAAAAGAATATTTAATAATCAGACTGGTTTAGGGAACTACAGCCGAACCTTACTGGACAACTTGTATCGTTTTTTTCCAGAGCAAGCCTACCTATTATATACTCCACGACTACCTGATCGAAGTAATAAATATGCTGAACAATTTACGACCAAAACAGCGAATACGAGGTTCAAACATATTTGGCGGAGTTATTCTATTCGCAAGGATTTGGAGCGAGATGCCATTGATTTGTATCATGGATTGAGTAATGAGATACCTTTTTGGTTGAAAAATACGAAGACGGTGGTCACCATTCATGATGTAATTTTTAAGGTATTGCCTCATACTTATCCGCAGTTAGATCGCTGGTTGTACGAGGAAAAGACAAAGTATGCTTGTAAATATGCTCATAAGATAATCGCCATTAGCGAGCAAACTAAGGCAGATCTTATTAAATTTTATGGAACAGATCCAACAAAAATTGAAGTCATCTATCAGCCTTGTCAACCGATTTTTTATGAAGAAGAAAAAGTCGTAGATAAATTAGGTGACAACTTTAGTTTATTTCCCAATTTGAATTACTTAAATGAACTACCGTCAGCGTATATATTATATGTAGGGTCAATTATTGAGAGGAAGAATCTACTAAGCGTGGTCAAAGCGATTCAGCAATTACCAGAAAGTCAGCGAATCCCTTTGGTGGTAGTTGGAAACGGTAAGCGTTACAAGAAGAAAGTGCAGACTTATATAATTGAGAATCATTTAGAAAAATGGATTATTTGGATAACCGACCTCACCTCCGTCCAAGCCTTAAAGCATATTTATGAAAAAGCACAATTATTAATCTATCCATCTTATTACGAAGGATTTGGATTGCCAATAGTTGAGGCGATGCTGTGTGGAATTCCAGTCATTACTTCAAATGTGTCGGCATTAAAAGAGGCAGGTGGAGATGCTGCAAAATTGATTGATCCCAACGATGTCCCAGCGATGAGTGCTGCTATCCAAGAAATATTAGGCGATTCAAATCTGCAAAGATGGATGGGAGAGAAGGGAAGAAGTGCCGCTTTGAAAAAGTTTGACCCTAAACGATTGACGGCAGAAGTGATGAAGGTTTATCAGCGGTTGTTGGGGCCTGAGTATATTTGATAAACGGGTTGCGAGTTGCAGGTTGCGAGTAGAACCCGCAACTCGGAACCCGCAACCCGCAACTCCTAATGCAACTTAGAACTCACCAAATTCAAAAATTCGGTACGAGTAGCTTGTGATTTGAAAGCTCCTGTAAAAGCAGAAGTGGTGGTCACAGAGTTTTGCTTTTGTACCCCTCTCATCATCATACACATGTGGCGTGCCTCCATGACGATGGCAACACCGAGAGGTTCTAGTGTCTCTTCGATACAATTTAAAATCTCGTGTGTCAAACGTTCTTGCACCTGTAAACGGCGAGCGAAAACATCCACAACTCTAGGGATTTTACTTAAACCAACAATTTTACCGTTTGGAATGTAGGCAATATGTGCCTTACCAAAAAAAGGTAGCATGTGGTGTTCACACAAAGAATAGACTTCAATATCTTTAATCAAAACCATTTCAGAATAATCCTCTGAAAACATAGCTGATTTTAAGATTTTGGCAGCGTCCATTTCGTAGCCATGCGTTAAATATTGCATCGCTTTGGCAGCACGTTCAGGTGTTTTTAATAAACCTTCCCGCTCTGGATTTTCACCTAACTTGGCTAATAATCCATAAAATTTGTCAGACAAATCAGTAGTTACTTCTTTGTTGTACTTTTCTGTTTTTTTGTAATTCACGTCTTCTTTTGTGTAGTACATTTAATAGGTTAATATGAGTGTGAGACAATTGGAAAATGAGTTCCTTGTCTTACCCATATTCCAATTATTCGCCGAAATACTCAGCGTAAATGTTTTCTGTCTCGTATAGCTTGACGGAATGCAATTGGCAGTTCTTTAAATGAGGTGCTAATTGTTTCCAGATAAGGATAACCAAATTTTCGGTAGTTGGTTGAATATTTTTTGAAATAAATTTTACATCCTTGTTCAAATTGCTGTGATCAAGGTGATTGGTGACTTCTTTTTTGATTAAATTACTCAACTTTTTTGCGTCCATGACAAACCCCGTTAAGGGGTCGGGCGTACCTTTTACGGTGACGAACAGATCATAGTTGTGTCCGTGAAAATTTTTATTGGCACATTTCCCAAAAATTTTCAAATTTTTCTTTTCCGACCAATCTTTTACCCACAATTTGTGTGCTGCATTGAATCGTTCCCGCCTTGTAAGATAAACCGTTGCCATTATTAATAAAAATTAAAATGAAAAATGAAAAAGAAAATTTGCTATCTAAAGCACTCAACCTTGAATTTCAAAAATTCGTGCGCAAAAGTACGAAGAAATGAATTTTTAGGTGGGATTTTTCTACTTTTGTTTTTATTGGAAGAATAGAGGAGACTACATTTATAAAATCAAGGTCTCAGGTTTCCGATTTTAGGTGTCAGGTTAGGTTTGGTCCTACCTGAAACCTAGAACCTGAAACCTGAGACCTATTACCAACATAAAAAAATTGGCAAAAAAATCTACCAGCAGCAAACCGAAAGTGAAGAAGGTGACCCCTTTGATGAAACAGTATTTTAGCATCAAGGCCAAGCACCCTGACGCTATTTTACTATTTAGAGTAGGCGATTTTTATGAAACGTTTGGCGAAGATGCGATCACAGCGTCCAAAGTCCTAAACATCATTTTAACCGCAAGGAATAATGGCGGAAGTCAAGTAGAATTGGCAGGGTTTCCCTATCATTCGATGGCGACTTATTTGCCAAAGCTAGTTCGTGCTGGTTATCGGGTGGCGATTTGTGAGCAATTAGAAAAGCCAAGCAAGGAGAAAAAAATAGTAAGAAGAGGAGTAACGGAGATTGTCACGCCTGGAGTCACGACAGACGATAAAATATTAGACCATAAATCCAATAACTTTTTAGCATCCATTGCTTTTGGTAAAAAAGGGCAGATGGGCGTTTCTTTCTTGGATATTTCAACGGGCGAATTCCTTGTCAGTGAAGGGCCACTACCTTACATTGATAAATTAATCCAAGGGTTTAAACCCACCGAGATTATTTATTCCAAAGATTATCGGAGTCAATACGAGAAAGCTTTCGGGGATAAATTTTACACTTTTACCTTGGATGAGTGGGTTTATATGCCTGATTATACTAGAGAAAAGTTACTCGATCACTTCAAAGTACAAACGCTAAAAGGTTTTGGTATAGAGGAAATGGGCTTGGCGCAAATAGCGGCAGGGGCATCAATGCACTATTTGGCGACCACCGAAAATACCAATCTTAAACACATCAATTCAATTGGCCGAATCCATCAAGATAAATATGTTTGGTTAGACCGATTTACGATTCGAAATTTGGAATTGGTGTACAGTAACCATGAGACGGGCGTGCCTTTGATTAATATTTTGGATAAAACGATTTCTCCAATGGGCGCACGGCTGCTCAAAAAATGGGTTGTTTTACCATTGAAATCACAGGAGGCAATTGAAGCAAGGTTGGATATGGTCGATTATTTTCTAAAAAATAGGGAATTAACGGAGGAGATAGAAAATAGTATTCGACAAATTGGAGATTTAGAAAGACTAATTTCTAAAGTGCCTTTGGGTAAAATTGCACCGAGAGAAATCGTACAGATGAAAAGAGCATTGGCGGTTATTCACCCAATGAAATTTCTGTTGACGGGTACTGAAAATGCTTTTTTACAAAAGAAAGGAGACGGTTTAAATCCATGTCAAAAATTAAAAGAGCAGATTGCTCGATGGATTATGCCTGAACCACCAGTTAATCTAGCGAAAGGTGGAGTGATTGCCGATGGAGTAAATAAGGAGTTGGATGAACTACGGCACATCATCAAAAACAGTGAGGCAATATTAGAAGATATAAGAAATCGAGAGGCGAAAAATACAGGTATTGAAAACTTAAAAATTGCTTTTAATAATGTCTTCGGTTATTATTTAGAGGTAACGAATAAGTATAAGAATAAAGGCTTGATTCCAGAAAATTGGGTTAGAAAGCAGACGTTGACCAACGCAGAGCGATATATTACCGAAGAACTTAAAGTGCTGGAAGTCAAAATATTATCAGCTAAAGACAAGATATTAGCACTTGAAGAACGCTTGTTTGTAGAATTGGTAGAAGTAATTAGTGGCTATATCCAACCGATTCAATATAATGCCAATATTATTGCTCAATTAGATTGTTTGTTATCCTTTGCTAGAGTCGGCGCGAAACAGAATTATTGCCGACCAACTATGAATGACGGAACGGCTATTGAAATCAAACAAGGTCGTCATCCTGTGATTGAACAGCAACTACCTCTAGGTGAATCGTTTGTACCAAATGACGTTTTTTTAGATAGCGAAACACAGCAAGTAATGATGATTACTGGCCCGAATATGGCGGGTAAATCGGCTCTTCTAAGGCAAGTAGCTTTAATTAGTCTAATGGCGCAAATGGGAAGTTTTGTACCTGCGGAAAGTGCCAATTTAGGAATTGTAGATAAGGTATTCACTAGGGTAGGAGCGTCTGATAATATTTCTTCAGGTGAATCAACTTTCATGGTCGAAATGAATGAAACGGCGAGTATCATGAATAATATTTCTGATCGAAGTTTGATACTATTGGATGAAATCGGAAGGGGAACAAGTACCTATGATGGTATTTCTATTGCATGGTCTATCGCCGAATTTTTGCATAATAATGGTACCGCAAGACCAAAAACTTTATTTGCCACCCACTATCACGAACTGAATGAATTGGCGAATAAATTTGATCGGATTAAAAACTTCAATATTGCAACCAAAGAAGTCGGTCAAAAGGTGATTTTCTTACGAAAATTAGTAGCAGGAGGTAGTCACCATAGTTTTGGTATTCATGTGGCAAAAATGGCGGGAATGCCTCGTAGTATTGTTGAAAGAGCCGCCCACATTTTGACACAGTTGGAACAAAAGTCCGTCGAAGGAGAAACGAAGAATTCGGAGGGGATTAAGACAAAAAATGCGGATACGCAGCAAATAGCACCAGAGAATTATCAGTTGTCTATTTTTGAAACAGTAGATCCGACTTTTGGTAAAGTAAAAGAGCTGATGGATGATCTCAATATTAACTCGATGACGCCGATAGAATGTATGATGAAGTTGAACGAGTTGAAGAAAGTGATGGAGGAGTAGTTCAGTTGGCAGTAAGCAGTTGGTTTATCTCTTTGATAATCAATTGAATGAAAATGAGAAAATTGTCGGTATATCCAACCGCTATGGATTTTTCTAAGTTAATTTAAAATTAAGCTTGCAACCAACCGACATATAACTCGTTTTAACCCAGTATCTTTGTAATAGACAACAATCAATCCTACTTATTTGAATATATAATTATGACAAAAATAGAAAAGATTTACGAGCCCTTCCAATTCAAAAAATTCACCATTGCTCAAAATGATTGTGCGATGAAGGTAGGCACAGATGGTGTATTATTAGGTGCTTGGTGTGATGTTGATTGTGCGGAGAAAGCACTGGATATTGGAACTGGAAGTGGTGTCATTGCGGTGATGTTGGGGCAACGATGTGAAGATACGATGATTCATGGCGTGGAAATAGATGAAGCAGCTTACTTGCAAGCTAAAGGCAATTTTGAAAATGCAGACTGGTCGGATAGATTAACTGCTATTAAATCTTCTATTCAAGATTTTGCTAAATTGAGTCGAGACGAATACGATTTAATTATTAGTAACCCACCATTTTTTTCAGGAGGTACTTTTTCTCATAATCAAGATCGAAATAATGTTCGCCACACCGTTAAATTAGGACATGGAGATTTGTTAATTGCCGTAAGGAAATTATTGACTAAGACAGGGAAATTCTGTGTGATTTTACCTTTGATTGAGGGCTTACGTTTTCAAGAAGTGGCTAAGACTTATGCTTTGTATTGTACTAAAATCACAGAGGTTAAATCTAGACCAGGTGGTTCTGTCGAGCGATTGTTGATGCAGTTTGAAAAGACGGAAACGGATAATATTCTGAAAGATGAAATAACGATTTATAAGCAGAAAGGGAAGGCACATTCTGCTGATTATATCGCTTTGACAAAGGATTTTTATTTGAAGATGTAATAGGGATTGCTTATTTTATAAATACTAGACGTTGACTTTTTATCCCCACGGATAGATAAATTTACGAATCTAGACGTTGACATTTTACCCACGAATTTATAGACCCACGAATTTAGACGTTGACATTACAAACTAAGCTAAGATTAGATTAGAGTGTTTTAATAATGTCTTGGTTTACGCCTAGATCCGTACCTTTATCTATCCGTGGGGAAAAAACAATGTATTAATCCGTACCAAATACGATCTTCAAGTGATCCATATCAGGGCGTCTTTGAGGCGTCAACCAACTCACCACCAAGTAAGTCACCATCGCAATAATAAAAGCGGGAATAATTTCATGAATATCCTTTAGTGCGGCATATTCAAATCGGAAGGCAAACCGCCAAATAATATTGACTAACATACCGACAATCATCGAAGTCAAAGCAGCAACATCTGTTCCCCATTTCAAATACAAACCACCAAAAATAGCAGGGAAAAAACTAGCAGCAAAAACAGCCCCTGCAAAAGCAGTCAATTCCACAATACCAGCCATTGGAAATAGGGTCATGATGTAGACTAAAATGCAGTAGATAAACATAAACCACTTGGTCCGTGGAATAATTTTATTTTCAGGCATAGGAGACACTAAATGCCAAATATCCTTCACGAAAGCAGTTCCGATAATGATGATAACCGATGCTAAAGAGGACATACCTGCTGCAAAAAGTCCCGCAACACAAATACCATTGATAATTGGGCTATCGAATTTATCCAACATAAAACCTACTACTTCATCCGTATGGTTGATTAAATAAGCGGCCTCTTCTTGAGTTGCCATACCATGTACTAAAGCCCCTAGTCCCATCACACAGACGAGAGAAATACCCAAGAAAACAGGCGTCCAAATCATCGCAAAGCGCATGCTTTTAGCATTATTAATCGAATAGAATCGAATCAAATTTTTGGGTTCGGCAATTTGTTTCATCCCAACTGCCATACCGATACCGAGAATATAAAGGAACGACACCAAATTTCCGAAAGTTACTAGTCCATTGCCCATCGGTTCGCCCGATTTGGAAACGTGATTGGTTTCGCTAATTTTTGCCATCAAATTTTCA
>CALDTJ010000645.1 GCA_937924145.1 uncultured Saprospiraceae bacterium | reverse complement strand
GCTTGAATAATAAGAATTTTAATGTTCAAGTCTTTCAGACTTGTAAGGAAGTGCTTAAAATATCACTTCCCCCAATTTTATTGGGGGCTATTCATCTTCAATCCTTTCAGGATTTGATGATTAAAAGATATGGGGTGTCGATAGACTTTCAAAGTATCTGATACGTTAAAATGCACGTAAAATTGGGAAACAAACATATCAGACACTTTCAAAGTGGTAGATATGAGGAGGGACTTAAAAACCAACCGCAGCCATTTCCTCTAATAATTCTGTCCGACTTTTAAACTGTTTTTTTAGTCGCTTGATGAATTCCTTAGTAGGGTCTTCGAAGCCCCGTATTTCCTTAAGAGAAGATAGATTTTTACAGACTCGTTTATAATCGGTTCGACTGGTAGCGTGCAAAGTTAAATTTTCAATGGTCCGCTTAGTTTGCATTTCAAAAATATCTCTCGGATAAATATTTAAAATAGGCTTCACGAGATCATTGAACTCCCATGCATTTTGATTGGCTTTTGCTAATGCTAAAATTTCTGTGAATCTCAATTCGGCAGCTAATAACTTAGCATAAAAAGCAGGCGTCGTCGAGTTTGCTTGAATAAAATCTGCCTTTTCTTCGGGAGTGATAAATTCCCTTAATTCTTTAAATCCTTCAATATCTTGTTTGTAATTCGTGTAATATCGTAACAGTTCAACGTAAAACGGGCGGTCTACTTTTGGATGTATATGCTTTAGTAAAAATGCGGCTAATTTATCTGGAAAGAGATCAAAAGTATACCGAGCAATCCGATAAAAATCTTCTGTTTGATTGAGTTTATGATATTTTTTCATCAATTGCTCAGCAATTTTGGGATCATTGCCTGCAAAATTTTCACCGATTTCCAACCACCAATCTTCTTGCTCCAACCACTTCGCACAATGCAAAGCAATATTTGCTGTCTGATAATTTATCAATTGATTCTTAGTCAATAAGGCTTTTAGGTAGTCCGCAGAAGAAGACGTTAAAATGGCTAGTAAGAACGGCTCGAAAAATTTGAAATCATAATAAACATCCGTCGTCGTTTTATCCGTATGGTGTAGTTGCCAACGATCAAAAATCAAATCTATACAGCGGTTTATTTGCTCCTCATTTAAGGCAGTATCCGCTAATGATTCTATGATTGTAGCTTGCCAATTATGGCATATCGTCATCGTTTCCGCTTCAAAATCATCAATCAAAGGATCATCTTCCCACTCGGGTTCTGGTAGTCCAAAACTTGCTTCAAACATACCCAAATAGACCATTAACGCATTGGTTAATTGCCCGTGTTCCAAAAACTCTAAAGCCTTTTCGCCATAAGGATTAAGGACTTGTTCTATTTGCTCAATGGCTCTTTCTTCGATTAGTAAGTTATTGATTCTGCCACCATGTCCACCGTTCATTTCAAAGCCAATTACTTCATTTTTACTAGAAAAATCTACAGATAATAGTTGGTCAAATATATTTTTGCGTAAACTGTTTATATCAATGGAGACTCGATATTTTTCATTGTTTTGCTGAAGTTCTAGAAAGTTTTTTCGTAAAAATTCGTTGTTTTCGAACAACTGTTGCAGGAAGTTATCTTTAGTCGCTTGATCGGCTGGTTCAAAAACATTTCGATAGTAGTTTTTGCCGTCTTTTAGTCGATAATCAATTACTTCCACTGTTTCTTCTAAGTCTGCTTTAGTCTCTAGTAGAACTTCTTGATATTGATTATCCAAAATGTTCAGAGCGACTGCCACGACGTGTTCGCAGATGCCACCAGCATCATAATCGCAGGTGCAAAAGCAGTCAATGTCCAAGTCGTTCTCTTCGATTTGTACATCATAAATGACATCGCCATAAACAATTGAAGTATATTTATTGTGTTCTTTTTTTAGCTCGGCTACTTCCTCATAATGGGCATCTCCTTTGTATAAACTAGAGATGGTAGCTGCCTCCTTGAGCCATTCTTTTGTTAGTTTCACTCAATAGTATGTTTTACGTAGCACAGACATTCATCTGTGGAATGTAGTTTTGGATATTTTTCCTTTCTACGACTAAAAATCTAAAATGCTGTGTAGTATAATTCAATGCTCAATTTACTAACTTTTAAAGATAAAATGAATTTATCACGCTGGAATTTTTTCAGCTAAATATTTACAAAAAACTAATTTGGTAAGGCTGTAGGTTTGAATATCACAAATTATCGCTTAACTTAGTCATATAATTGGTAAACACCAAATAAACCCCAAAATGCTATCAAAATCCAACTTTAAAATCTTACCCATTTTAATAGGTTTCATCCTATGTAATCTTGTGTTAGCTGCACAAGATCATGTAGATTCATCAATTCAAACTAGCTTTAAAAACTGGAATCATTTTCATCAAAGTGGAGACTATACTGCCGCTGTCAAACAAGCCCAAGTAGGCTTCGAATTTGCAGAAAAAGCAGCTAATAGGCCATTGATGGCAGAGGCTTTATACAAAGAAGGATTGTCTTTGTTGAAGCTTACTAAGCGATTGAATAAAAATCGAAAATTAGCCAAAGCACAATTAGAAAAAGGACTTTTTCATTTGGCAAGAGTAGATGCACCTGATTTGAAAATCAAAATTATCGAACAACTTCTTTGGATTGCTAATAAACAAAAAGAGATAGAGCAAATTGCCATTTATCAAAATCAGATATTGCAAATTAAGGCATTGGAAAAAGCAAGCGCAAAAAACGAAGTATTAGCGGAGAACAAGACAAAATTGGAAAACAAAGTTAACACTTTAGCGGTGCAAAAAAAGGTATTGTCAAACCGAGTTAAGTCTCTTACTGAAGAACAATTAGAATCAGAATTATTGATCGCTTTACAGAAAAATCAAGTAGATTCCTTAGGTTTTCAAATCTTAAAAGACTCTTTTTTATTACAACAAAAAGAATTGGTATTATCCGACCAAGCTAATAAGTTAGAACTTCAAAACAGCCAAATTGAGTTGCAGAATAGTATGATTGATTTGCAGAAGAGTCAACGGAATTTTTTCTTAGCCTTGGCTGGAATCGTAGGCTTGTTGGCAATCGGTGCAGTGATGAGATATTTGGAGACTAAAAAACACTATGCCACCCTACAAGCTAAAAATGAAATTATCAAAGAAGAGAAACATAAATCAGAACAGTTATTATTAAATATTTTACCAGCCGTAGTGGCTAATGAATTGAAAGTCAATGGAGTAGCCAAAGCTAGAAAATATGATAATGCGACCGTACTATTTTCCGATTTTAAAAATTTTAGTGCGATAGCAGAGTCCCTAAGCCCTGAAAGATTGGTTCATGAATTGGATTTCTATTTCAAAACTTTTGATGACATTATTGGAAAGTACAACTTAGAAAAAATAAAAACGATCGGTGATGCCTATATGTGTGTAGGTGGATTACCTGAGGAAAATGCCAACAATCCATTGGAAATGGTCGAAGCTGCATTAGAAATTCAGTCATATTTGACGGCTTTGAAATTGCAAAGAGCGGAAAAAGGAGAACCGTTTTTTGAGGCACGAATCGGTATTCATACTGGACCACTGGTAGCGGGTGTAGTGGGGTCTAGAAAATTTGCCTATGATGTTTGGGGAGATACCGTAAACGTAGCGGCTCGCCTAGAATCGAAAAGTGAAGCAGGAAAAGTGAACATTTCTTCTACGACTTATGAGGTGATTAAAAACAAGTTCAATTGTGAATTTAGAGGAAAAATACCAATTAAAAATAGGGGAGAGGTGGATATGTATTTTGTAGAAGGATTAGTGGGATAATACAGTATGCGGTGAGCAGTAAACAGTACTCAGTCAGTTGATTATATCGTTGAATAGGAATAAGGGAATTATAAAATTAAAACAGCAGTAATTATCACTTTTAAAAATCCGTGTAGAATCAAAATCCGTGTGGAATCAAAATCCGTGTGGAATCAAAATCCGTGTGGAATCAAAATCCGCGTGGAATCAAAACCACTATTTTATCCGCTGAAAAAAGCGCAACCATTTATTCACAGGCTGCACACCCATTATCAATAAATCTTCATCCAAAACGAAACTAGGAACAGCTGTAACGCCATCCGCTTTCAAGGCTTTTATTTCTGCTTGTACTTCTTCTTCTCCAATATTGGAGTGTAAAAATTGATCTATTTTTGCCTTAGCTAATCCAGTATCACGAGCAATTCTAGCTAAAACCAAAGGATCTTCCACGTCTTCCGCCTTTTCAAAATAGCTTACGAATAAGGCCATTCCCAAATCGTTCTTCAAGTCATTATCGTCGCACAAACTCATTAAACGGTGCGCTTCCAAAGTGTTTGGGATGACTTTTATTTCCTTATAATTAAAGATAATATGCTCTTCCGCCGCAGCTTCTTTTAAGGCAGTGCCCAATCCTTTTTTTCGTGTAGCAGGAAATTCTTCCTTGGCTAATCCACCTTTGGGCACATTGGGATATAACTGGAAAGGTCGTAATCTAGTAGTGACTTCAAAATCATCGCTCACCTGTTCAATGGCACGCATTAATCGACTTTTGCCAATGTAGCACCAAGGGCAAATGATGTCTGAAATGATATCTATGGTTACTTTTTTCTTCATATCTTAAATGCTAATAACAAACTACAAATATTTTACAATTTTAGCAATGTTTTAGTGACAGTAGATTTAGCGATTAATTTGTCCTTAGAAAATGCCAAACACTCTACAAATGCCAATCGTTTCCCTAATTTAAGGACTTCTGCCTTAAAAGTAATGATACTGCCCACCGTTACCGCTCGCATTGGTTGAATACTAAAATGATTCGTTACCCCAATTTCATTTTCCCCTAGTTGACTAATTAAGGCACAAAAGGAAGTCACATCACACAAAGTGTACATCACCCCACCATGAAAAGTCCCTGAAGGATTCAAAAGGTGTGCTTTCACTTCAATTTCTATGATCGCTTTGCCGTCTTTTGCCAAAATATCCTCGATCCCAAGATATTTATGGAAGTCGTGATTTTTGACTTTATTTAGTTCTGTTTGGTTCATTTTTTAGTTGCTGGTTGTACTAGTTGCTGGTTGCTAGTTACTGGTTACGCTCGCAACCCGCAACCCGCAACCCGCAACCCGCAACCCGCAACTCGCAACCCGTTTTACATCGCCGCCATCAAGTGCATCCCACCATCGACAGGAATCACCGTTCCATTACAGAACGATCCTGCTTGAGAGGCTAAGAATACGGCAATACCTCCCATATCTCCAGGTTGTCCAATTCGACGCATTGGATTGGCCTTTTCGATCATTGGTTGGACATTATCTAACATAGATTTAGTCATTTTACTTGGGAAAGGCCCTGGTGCAATAGCGTTACAGGTGATCCCTTTTCCAGCAAATTTAACGGCTAAAATTTTAGTCAAATGGTGAACTGCCGCTTTAGTCATACCATAAGCAGAATTATCAATAGTGGATACTCTAATCCCGTCGATAGACCCAACATTGATGACTCTAGCAGGTGTTTCTAAAGTTGCCGCACTTTCTAACATGGACATTAAATCCTGTGTCAAATAGAAAATGGGTTTAACGTTAATCGCCATTAATTTGTCATAGCCATGTTCTGGATATTCTTTAAATGGCGCACTCCAATTCGCTCCTGCATTATTGATTAATACATCCAATTTCTCTTCGTGTGATTTTAAAGTAGCTACCAATTTGGCTCTACCTTCTGAATCTGACAAATCGGCTGGTATAGCCACACAATCGCCTATTTGGGACAACTCCTTTTCGACTGCTTGACAAACTTCTGCATTTCGAGAAGAAATATATACCTTCGCACCATTTTTAACAAAAGTAGAGGCGATCATAAGTCCGATTCCTCTTGATCCACCCGTTACTAAAACAGTTTTTCCTTTTACTGAAAATAGATTTTCAACCTGTAAATTGGTCATATTTTATTGTTTGATTTTAATTGAAATTTTAAATTAGGATTTTTATACTAATTTTTAGTTGGGCGAAGTTCGGATTTTTTATAGAATATTCCTTATTATTTGTCCTTTTTTTTAGGAATGTTAGCGGACTTTGCTTTCTTTTATTATTATTACGAAATTTTGGAATGAATCGAAGGTAAAAAGTGCTTTTTAAACCAAGTTTAAGAGGTTAATTTATCCTATTAACCACGAAGTGGTTGAACTCGAATAGCCCCGAATGAAATTCGGGGAGAAGATAATAATCCACGATTTTACAACCACGAAGTGGCTGAACTTAATTTGCTGATATTGGGGTTGTGTAAAAAGTCCCGTATTGTAATAAAATCTAATTCGTAACTAAATATTTTAGCGAAGATTGTTTGATTGTTGAAATTGTTTGATTGTTCACATAACACTTTGTCATACAGCAATTTAACAATTAAACAATTTTAACAATCACTACAATGCTTTTAAAAAGTTACAAAGATTATTTTTTATAAATTAAGGCTTTTTACACAACCCCTAAGTAAGAAGATAACTTTTTTAATTACTTACGTTCAATCCTTTCAGGATTTATTCTATAAATCACCGCTGATTTGCCTCCTTAAAAGCCACATTCAGCATCTTAAAATCCAACTTTCCATTGTTAGTCTTCAAATGATCTAATACCACTACTGCTTTTTTCAATCGGATGTCAGAACTTTTAGGTTTGCCTATAATGTGTAATAGACTTCGCTGTTTTCCTGGCGTCAATTGATGAAAGACCGCACTCCCCTCTTCATCTATCAATAATAATTCTTCCATTTCTTCTGGTAAATGAATGCCGTACTTACTTCGGTCTTTTTTTAGT
>CALDTJ010000644.1 GCA_937924145.1 uncultured Saprospiraceae bacterium | reverse complement strand
GGGTAGCGTCTGTTAGTAAGGATGGGAATGAAAGTTTTGTGGTTTTCCCTACTACTTTGATTCCTCGACGGCGGTAATTTCTCCGAAAAAAAATTTAGGTAAAACTAGATAAAAATCCGTGTGGTAATGATGATTCCACGCAGATTTTTATTTCCACACGGATTTTTATTCTACTCATATTTTATCAAAAATAAATCAAACAGGTTGTCAACATCTAAATCTGTATTTTTATCTATCCGTGGGGAAATACTTTTTCACTCCTCAAATAGATAGACACTACAGTAAAAAGTATGGGTTACTGTTTTTCCTGGCGTAAAGAAGGAGGTGCTTACAAAGCACCGCCTTCTATGGTGCCTGCAGAAAGCGGTGCTTTGTAAGCACCTCTTTCTTTCAACTTGATAAACACCGTACAAAATGTTTATTCTACTAAAAGATACTCATAGTTTTCACCGTATTGCCAATAGAAAAATACAGATCTAAACTTTAACTTTTATTGAGTGTCCAATTCCTCTCTTTTTCATTTCTATTAGAAAACACATCCTGATAAATCTTATCCTTTTTATATTTCTTTTTCTGCTTTCCTTTTCTTTATTATCTTTGTTTTATTACCCATCTGCACCAGCGTTCGACCGTATAGTCAATTGTATAAAATAAACTTATTTCTTAACAAGCTACGTGTAAAACTTACGATTAGTAACAAACGTAAAATTGAGAAAAAACACTAAAAATATATTCTAAATGGCAAAGAGAAAGACCAGTAAAGAGAAAGAAGAAAAAATCAAAAAAGTAGGTAAAGTTGTCAAACCTGAAGGAATGACTTTAGAGCAATGGCAAATTCAGCTTCGGAAACAATTCGCTGAAAAACAAGAATTTACACTCGTCAATAATGGAGGTCATAAAGTCTACTCGGATTTTACCGTTATAAATCCAGCCTCTGGCAATCGCTATAAGGTAGCCCTACGCTCTTTGGAAACCAAAGAAAATTATTGTTCCTGCATAGATTTTCGTACCAATACACTCGGAACTTGTAAGCATATCGAATGGGCATTTCATAAATTAAAAAATAGCTGGGGGACTAAAAAATATTTTGCTGCTCCACCTCCTGAGCGGACTTATTCTTCGATTTATGTACATTATGGTCAGCAGCCTATGGTCCGAATTCGTTTTGGAGAAGACCATAAAACCGAATATATGGATTTGGCAAGAGATCATTTTGATGCGACAGGGGAAATTAAAGAAAATGGGATTCTTCGATTTGATTCTTTTTTGAAAAAGGCAAAAACGATTGATCCAGATTTTAGATGTTATGAAGACGTGGTCGAATGGATATTGAGAGAACGAACCAACTTGACGAGAGTCGCTAAAATTCAAGATTTAGAACGAGATGTTGATAGTTTAAAAGGCTTGATTCAAGCTAATTTATTTGCTTACCAAAGACAAGGCGTCTTATTTGCTGCCAAAGCAGGACGAAGTTTGATCGCTGACGAAATGGGTTTGGGTAAAACGATTCAAGCTATTGCCACTGCTGAGTTATTGAAAAAAGAAATGGGTATTTCTAGGACCATCATTATTTGTCCAACTTCCTTGAAATATCAATGGAAAGCGGAGATTGAAAAATTTACGGATAGCTCAGTTTTAGTTTTAGAAGGGAATCCATTGAAAAGAGAAAAAATCTATAATAGTTACGATAGTTTTTACCTGATCTTGACTTATAATATTGTATCGAGAGACTGGGAAAAACTAAATGCTTTGGATGCTGATTTAGTTATTTTGGATGAGGCTCAACGGATTAAAAATTGGGAAACGAAAATTGCCAAATCGGTTAAGAAATTGACCATGCCCAATTGTGTGGTGTTGACAGGTACGCCTTTAGAGAATAAATTAGAGGAACTCTACTCAATCGTCCAATTTATCAATCCATATATTTTAAGTCCACTTTTTGGCCTATTGGATAAACACCAAATTACCCAGTCAAATGGAAAAGTAGTAGGTTATAAAGGACTAAGTGAAATTAGCAAAAAGCTAAAACCTTTGATGATTCGGCGGATTAAGAAGAAAGTCATCAAACAAATGCCAGAACGACAGGATAAAATCTTGTTTGTGCCGATGACCAAGATGCAAAAGAAAATCCACGATGAGTACAAAGACCAAGTGGCCCAATTGGTGAATAAGTGGCAACGGTATGGGTTTTTAAAGGAAAAAGATCGACAAAAATTGATGATTTTCATGAATATGATGCGGATGTCTTGTGATAGCACCTACATCATAGATTTGCAGACTCGACATGATACCAAAATTGAAGAGTTGATGGATATTCTAGAAGAAAAACTAGAAGACCCAAGAGAAAAAGTCGTCATTTTCAGTCAATGGCAACGAATGACCCATTTGGTAGAATTAGAACTAGCAGAAAAAGGAATTGGTTTTGTTCATTTGAACGGTTCTGTACCTAGTAAAAATAGAGGGCAATTAATGGAAACATTCAAGGACGATATTGATTGCAGGATATTTTTATCTACAGATGCAGGTGGTGTTGGTTTGAATTTACAATCCGCCTCGATGGTCATCAATCTCGATATTCCTTGGAACCCTGCGGTTTTAGAACAAAGAATTGCCCGAGTTCACCGATTAGGACAAAAACATAAAGTACAAGTGGTGAACCTCGTTTCTTTGGGTACGATTGAGCATAGAATGTTAGATGTCTTAGCCTTTAAATCGGGCTTAGCAGAAGGTATTTTGGACGACGGCGAGGATAGCATTTTCATGGGAGATTCTAAGTTTAAGAAGTTCATGGAATCCGTGGAAGAGTTAACCGTTGTTCCAGAAACAGCCGAAAATGAAGAAGAAAACGCCGAATTAGAAGAACTTCCAGCAGTAGAAAGGGAGGAAGTAGAAGAAAAGTTACCAGAAGAAGAAATCAAACCTGAAATTAATGAAGAGGCTTGGAAAGAAGAAGGGGAAAAAGAACCTAGCTCAGCTGCAGGTGAAGGTTTTAGAAGAGGTCCAAGGCGGAAAAGAATTGGAGAGGTCATTCCTCCGACTCCTGAGCCAGCTACGGCTAATGCACCACAAGATTTGGTACAAATGGGTATGCAGTTTTTCTCTGGTTTAACTCAAACTTTGGCAGATCCTGTGGCTACGCAAAACTTGGTCAACAGTATTACGGAAACGGATGAAAAAACAGGGCAATCTTATTTAAAAATTCCTGTGCAAGGCAAGGAAGTGGTAGAGAATGTTTTTAAAATGATTAGTAATTTTTTTCCGCCTAAATAAATATCGACGGTCTGTAGATTAGCCGCGTTTCGGGGTCACTTTCAGTGCCCCCGAAACTTTTATTGTTGTAGAAATTAGGGGGGCACACTGAAAGTGACCTCGTAATTTTGCAATAATTTTAACCAGTCAATAGACCACTATTCAATAAATAAAAAACAATGGATTTTTTAACTGCATTCCCCTACTTTGGCATCATTGCTCTGATTCTTTTGAATTTTTGGTTAGTTCACCGTAGAACAATCAAAGTGGATGAATCCGATCATGAAGTGGGACATTAATAAAAGGCTTAATAACAACCACTCTCGTCCTATATAAAATACCGTCGATTATTCAAATTCAATTGCTCCATTGACGCAAGGATTGCCCTTGCAACTTAGTATTCGCCTGTAATCGAACTAATCGGATCGTTTAAAATAATGGTCAATCCAACCTAATCATTTCAAAAAATACCCAATAGGGAATTATTTTGGGCAAAAGTGTGGTTGATTAGAAAAAATAAGGCAAATACGGCATTTATTACACTCATGGACTTTAATTTTTATTCTATAATTTGAAATGATTTAGTTTTAAATCCTATTTTTGCGGACTTAAAATGGGTGTGACTAGTTTTCATAAGGAAAGTGTTTTGAAAACGTGTTCTGTACCCATCGTATCTGATATCTTCGAGGTATTGGATACGTTAACATTAAAATACGTATCAGTACCGATAACCACTGGGATAAAAGGATCTGATACGAAATTGAAAATTACTAATGAATATTTTAGAAGAAATAGCAGCAAGCGTAGTAGCAGGAGTACAAACCCTTTACGGACAGGAGACCCCTGCCGAAAAGGTCGCCCTCTCCCCTACTCGCAAGGAATTTGAGGGAGATTATACCGTCGTAGTATTTCCATACACCAAAGCAGCAAAGAAAAAACCTGCGGATATTGGGGAAGATTTGGGTAAATATATTGTAGAAAATTCGCCTAATATCAATGCCTATAATGTCATCAATGGATTTTTGAATTTATCCGTAGATAGTAGTTATTGGACTGGAGTTTTGGAGACGGTCGCAGCGAATGACAACTATGGTCAAGCCGCGCCTAATGGTAAAAAAATAATGGTCGAGTATTCTTCACCGAATACGAATAAGCCATTGCACTTAGGGCATATCCGAAATATTTTATTGGGATGGTCTAGCTCTATGATTTACCAAGCTACTGGTTATGAGGTTATTAAGGTGCAAATTGTGAATGATCGGGGGATTGCCATTTGTCGAAGTATGTTGGCTTGGTTGCGATTTGGAGAGGGAGAAACGCCAGAAAGTTCAGGTATGAAAGGCGACCATTTTGTGGGCAAGTACTATGTAAAATTCAATACAGAATTCGTCAAAGAATACGCTGAATGGCAAATGACGGACCAAGCAAAAGCAGTATTTGAAGAAAAGAAAAAAGAAGGACAAGACGAGGCAGCATTCTTCAAAGCGTATAAAAATGACTATTTCAATGAATACAGTTATTTAGGTCGAGAAGCCAAGGAAATGCTGGTCAAATGGGAGGCAAATGATCCCGAAGTACGAGCCTTATGGCGAAAAATGAATGATTGGGTGTTAGGCGGATTTGATAAGACGTATGATAGTTTGGGCGTTACTTTCGATAAATTATACTTCGAATCTGATACTTATTTATTAGGAAAAGAATTAATTGAGAAAGGATTAGAAGAAGGCGTATTATTCAAAGATGGTAAGCGAGTGTGGACCGATTTAAGCAATATCGGTATGCAGAAAAAAACGATTCTAAAAAGTGATGGAACGTCCACTTATACTTCCCAAGACTTGGGAACTGCCCAAATGCGATATAATGATTACCAAGCGGAAAAGGTCGTTTATGTAGTTGGAGATGAGCAAATTTCGCATTTTCAAGGCGTTTTTGAAATCCTTAAACGATTAAAAGAGCCTTATGCGGATGGTTTATATCACTTAGCTTATGGAATGGTTGATTTGCCAACTGGTCGAATGAAATCACGGGAAGGCACGGTTGTCGATGCGGATGATTTAGTAGCAGAGGTCATTGGTGCAGCTAAAGCAGATGCGATTGAGCGAGGAGAAATTGTGGATATGCCAGTCGCAGAACAAGAAGATACTTTCCGAAAAATTGGTCTAGGTGCTTTAAAGTATTTTATACTAAAGGTAAATTCCAAAAAGCGAATGGTCTTCAATCCGCAAGAGTCGGTAGAGACGCAAGGGAATACAGGGCCGTATATCCAATATGCGTATGTCCGATGTAGCGGTGTGGCACGAAAAGCACCAGAAATCAATATGGCTGCATCGACAGACTATAATGACTTACAACCGCAGGAAAAAGAATTGATTTTAAAAATTTCGCAGTTTCCAGCGGAGATCGCCAATGCTGCTAAGGAATATGATCCGTCTATTTTGGCAGCGTTTTCTTATGATTTAGCAAAGGGTTATAACAAGTTTTACCACGATATCAATATCCTAAAGTCTGAAAATGAGGCAGCTATGGCTTTTCGATTGAAATTGAGTGCGGTGGTGGCTCGGACTTTGAAGAGTTCTATGGCCTTGTTGGGGATTGAGATGCCTGCTCGGATGTAGGTTGATAAGGCGATTCCTTTAGAGGAATCGCCTTGTTTATTCTTATCCCTTAAGCCACGAAAACAACTTCTCTTCTCACAAATACTAATCAATCCACCAATATATCCTTTAATAATTTCACTGCCTAGTAAAGTAAAAATTTGGTATCCAACCAATGATTTTTTACAAGAATATGTTTATATTTGTTTGGAAAGATTACTACACACAAAATATAAACTATGCTTACTAAGGAAAAAGTACTGGAATCAATAAAAGATTTACCTAATGAATTTTCGTTAGATGAAATCGTAGAAAAATTATTTTTTTTAGAAAAAATTGAAATTGGTCTCCAACAAGTTAAGGAGGGAAAGACAGTCTCTCATGCGAAAGCAAAGAAAAAAATGCAGAAATGGCTAAAGTAAATTGGACATTTTCCTATTCTACAACCCCATCGGCTTATCCTTCAACAACTTAAAAAGCCCCATCCCTCGCTCATACAATTGCGAAATAGAGTTAGCTTTCAGCCGATGATTTTCTTTATACAAAATCAGGTAGTAATTTACCCCTTCCATGTGCCAGCCACGTTCTCGGCTGAAAAAATGTAGAATTTCATCACTCATTTTAAACCGAATGTATTCTTCGTCTTCCCCTTGTAAAAGATAGTTACCCGAAAACTTTGGAAAGCGTTCAAAATCGATATCTTGTCTACCAAAATAACTTGCCAGTTTATGAAAAATCGTCTCAGGTTTCATGACGAACTGTGGTAAGCCTAAATTTTTAGAACGAATCAAAAAAACCGTCTGCGCCACAATTCTTCTACTATTATTCGTCCCTGTTTCAAATTCATAATCAAAAATCTTAATTCGATCCTCCATCCATTCATCTTGCTTTTGCATGATGTTAGACGCAAGACGGTTACGACCTTTTCTAAACAACTCAAAGTCAGAGACTTCTCTAGTGACGCTATATTCTTCTTGTTCGATAAAATCCATTCCTAAGCGATGAGCTACTGCTCGTAGTTGCCCCTCTCTTGATGGGTTTCGATTCGCTGTTTGTTGGCGGTAAACCTGTCTACGATGGGCA
>CALDTJ010000643.1 GCA_937924145.1 uncultured Saprospiraceae bacterium | reverse complement strand
CGATGCCGTTCCCAATAATTCTGATCTTCCACTTCGCCTAAAATAAGGAGGTAGTTATTATAGCGCAGTTCACTAATCCAGCCTTCTTCAATGGCGTTTTTGACAGCGCATTTTGGCTCATTGCGATGGGTGCAATTATTAAACTTACAATCTTCCGAGTACATAAAAATCTCTCGGAAATTATGGACGACATCTTGTGGTTCTAAATTATTGAAAGAGAGCATTTTTATACCTGGCGTATCAATAACATAGCCACCAAAATCTAGTGGGTGCATTTCTGCAAAAGTAGTTGTGTGTTGGCCTTTACCAGAGTAGTCTGAAATCTCTAGCGTTTCTATATCTAGGTGAGGTTGTAAGGCATTGACAGAAGTAGATTTACCGACGCCCGATTGCCCACTAATCAAAGTAGTTTTATCCTTTAAGGCAGCTTTTAGTTCATCTAAGCCCTTTCCTGTAACAGAGGATGTTAGTATCGTTTTGTACCCAATCTCTTCATAGATTTCTTTGAGTATTTCGTAGGTCTCTAAATCTTTTTGCTCATAAACATCCGCTTTGTTGAAAACGATAATGGTTGGAATATTATGAGGTTCCGTCATTAATAAAAAACGGTCAATGAACCCTTGTTTTAACTTAGGCTGAGCAATGGTCATGTAGATGACTGCTTGATCGATATTACTTGCTAAAAGGTGGAGATTGTGCTTTCTTCGAGGAGACTGTCGAACAACATAATTTTTTCTAGGAAGTATCTGTTTGATTAAACCAGCCCCTTCTTCTTTTTCTACTATGAATTTAACTTTATCGCCGACTGCAACAGGATTGGTGAGTAGTTTTTCTTTCAATTTAAATTTCCCTCTAATTCTACAGTTGAATACCTCGTTTTCTGGAGTTCTGACGTGGTACCAACTACCGGTCGATTTCGTAACTATTCCTTCTTTGATATTTCACGGTTTACGGTGTACAGTTTGTCCCGATTTTCATCGAAAATTTACGATACACGGTTAAATTAATGTTTTACAATAGCACAACAATTTATTCAACTACAAAAGTTCCATTAGCGGATTAGCGGATCGAGTTACTAATCTCTATTCACTGACTAATTTTGAATAAACGGCACGATTAAATGAAATTCTGGAATTTCTGCTTCAATCATAGCGCCATCCGCGAGCCGCTGCATGGTGTAATAGCCATACATTTTTCCAATAGTCGTCCGCATCTCCGTCCAAGAGTTATAGTCAAATTGTTCGCCTGGTCGAATGACAGGTGTTTGGCCGATGACTCCTTCTCCTTCTACCTCTCTTAATGTATTCCCAGAATCATAAATGAACCAATGTCGGCGAAGTAATTGGACAGGATATTCGCCCATATTTCTAATCGTAACATGATAAGCGAAAACGTATTTTTCGCTTTGTGGATTAGAATGTTCTTCTTGATAATCGGGCTGAATACTTATTTCTATGCCTTGTGTAATTTGTGTTTGTTTCATGTTTATCTTTCGTTTCTTTATTGAGAAGAGAGAGGCGAGATTAGAGAAAAGAGACTAGATGAGCATCGAACAAATAGATATTCGTCTAAAGTCTCTTTTCTCTCAGTGAAACGGTCTCTTTTCTCTACTCTTCATCATAATAGTTATCTCTTTTTTTAGCAGTACCTTTTTTTATTTCGAAAAAGTCTCGCACCATTCCCTCTGCCTCTTCCAATGCAAGGGCTAAATTATCATTTATCAAGACTTTATCAAAATTATTTTCGTAGGTCAATTCTTCTTTTGCTCTAGCTATCCTTTCTGCTAAGGTTTTTTTATTTTCGGTATCTCTTTTTTCTAAGCGTCGGATCAATTCTTCCAGAGAGGGTGGTTTGATAAAAACAGCCAAAGCACGATCTCCATATAACTTTTTTAAGTTGGTAGCACCTTTTACCTCGATGTCAAAAACAACATTCTTTTTCTTTCTCCACTTCTTCTCGATTTCACTTTTAAGCGTACCATAGAATTTGCCAGGGTAGACTTCCTCCCATTCAGCAAAAGCATCTTTTTTAATTCTATTCTGAAACTTTCGAACCGTTAAAAAATAATAGTCTTTTCCATCTACTTCTCCTTCTCTTGGTGGGCGAGTTGTTGCCGATACAGAGAAAGACAAATCATCAAAAGTTTTTAATAAGTGCCTGACAATCGTGGTTTTGCCTGCTCCTGATGGTGCAGTGACGATTAACATTTTCTTCATGAGTTGCGGGTTGCGGGTTGCGGGTTGCGGGTTGCGAGCCTAAACTCGTAACCCGCAACTCGCAACTCGTTTTTACACGGCATTCGCCACTTGTTCTTTAATTTTTTCTAAATCATCTTTCATCGCTACGACCAATCGTTGGATGTCAGAAGAGTAGGCTTTTGCGCCCAATGTATTGATTTCTCTACCTACTTCTTGGCTGATAAAACTCAACTTTCGCCCTTTTTGAGCCTTCGGTGAATCTAATTGCTCAATGAAATATTTACAGTGTTGTCCCAAACGAACTTTCTCCTCTGTGATATCCATCTTTTCTAGATAGTAAATGACCTCTTGCTCAAATCTATTTTGATCCACTTTGTCTTTACTAAAATTTTCTTCTAGGTTTTTCATCAACCGCTCTCGCAATTTGGTTACCCGAGCAGATTCAAAAGGAGCTATTTCCCCTAAATAAGATTGGATGTTATTGATACGCAATCTTAGATCAGTTTCCATTGCCTTCCCTTCATCAGATCTAAAATTATTAAATGCTTTAACCGCATTTAATATAGTATTTTGGGTAGTCAACCATTCTGCCTCTTCGATAGATCCGACATCGGAACCAACGACATTAGGCAATCTAAGAATAGCAGCTATAAGGCCTTCTCCATCGCCACCTAAATCAGTAGATAAGCTATTCAATTCTTTATAATAACGTTTAAATAAAGGTACATTTAAACTAAAATTCTCATCCCCTTCTGGAGAGCGAATTTCAATGCTCACCTCAATTTTCCCTCTTTCGACATTATCCGACACTAACTTTCGAATTAGAACTTCTTTCTCCTTGTAGTTTTGAGGTATCTTTAGGCGTATATCGGTGAACTTGCTGTTGAGCGAGCGGATCTCCACTAAAATTTCTTTACTGCTATAATTGGCCTCTGCTCTGCCAAAACCAGTCATTGATAAAACCATAGATTTTTTATTTTTAGCAATTTGTTAGTAATCAGACCTTTAGTATGATAATTGCAATTATTATTTATCGTAAGCTATGCGCTGAAAATAAATGGAAAAGGGGTTTTTAGATGCTATTTTTTCAACTTTTCAATCTCAGTTTTAAGGCCTAAAGGCGCAAAATTGAGGAAAAAATATTAAAAAATAGCTACTTTTTTTGCAAAGGTAACGAAAGCAGCGGATTAAAGGTAACTTGTCAGCTATTGTGCCCGTAATACTACACATTCTATAAAAAAGCGAAGTATAAAGCTTTGATAGGGCGTTTTTTTTGAAAACAAGCCTATTTAAATGGTAAAAACACCTAATTAACTGATTATCAAATACAAAAAAATAGGTTGATAATTAATTTAATTATTGGAATCTGGCAAAATAAAATTGGAAAATCTTTCAATTAATAAAAAAAAAAACGAAATTTGCCGCTCGTTAAGTGAAATAAAAAATATTCATAACTTATTATAAACCAGTCCTTAATATGAGAAAAGCTGACTTAGTAACAGCAATTTCAGAGAAGACAGGCATCGCAAAGGTTGATGTATTGGTTACTTTAGAACAATTCTTTAAAGAAGTAAAGGATACATTAACTGATGGTGAGAATGTTTACATTCGAGGCTTTGGTTCTTTTGTTGTAAAGAAACGAGCTAAAAAAATTGGACGTCATATCAAGAAAAACGTTGCCATTGAAATACCAGAACATTTCATTCCTTCTTTCAAGCCAGCTAAGGTTTTTGTAGAGCAGGTAAAAGGAAATGTAACATCATTGCCAGAAGACGAGGGTAAATAATTGTAAGCATCATTATGAGACTTATCTGTTCAAGTATAAAGTAGTTTTACTTTTGAACTTAGTCTTTCGATCTACTCAATAATTTTCTTCTCTTTCCTTCTTCAATTAAGATTTTGATAAGTGCTTTTCTATTCTATAGGAATCAGCACTTATCAAATCTACTTCTCTAGGTTCTTGCTCACCTCAACTCCATTACAAAAACTTAAATATTATTTTTGATTTTCAATGATTCCTATTGAATAGCTTCTCTAGTTTGGTTTAGCGAATTGTTAAATTTCATTTAAATAGTAGTAATTAAGCATTCTTTTATTAATTACTAGCTTAGTTTTCAAGTAATTAATATAAAACTTTCGTACTTTTGCACTCGCATTTTTGGCTTTCAGTAAATTAAATAAATTTATATGTCCAAGTTACAATCGATTGTATTAGCAGCAGGACTAGTTTTATTCTGTTTACTTTATTTTGGGTTCACCCCAAAGCCAAAAAAGATTGCCAATCTTGAAAGCAAGCGGGCAGTCGCATCAGAAGTAACGGATATTAACAATCTGATACGAGACGTGCAAAATGAACTGACAAGCGATCAACGATCTTATCTCATTACATTAGAAAAAGAAATTGAATCTAGTGAAAATGAATCTAATAAGATTGAACTGTTGAAGAGATTGTCTGGTAAGTGGTTCGAATATCGTCAACCTCATATCGCAGGTTTCTACGCAGAAAAAATTGCTGAGACGGAGAATACCGTTGATGCATGGTCAATTGCAGGAACAACTTTTGCTGGAGCGTTTAAAAGTGATAAGGAAGCGAAAGTAAAAGAGTATGCAAGAAATAGAGCGACCAGTGCTTTTGAAAATGCAATTTCTTTAGATCCAACTGCTATTCAACCCAAAGTCAATTTAGCTTTGTGTTACGTTGAGTATCCAGTGCAAGGTAATCCGATGAAGGGGATTTTGCAGTTGATTGAATTAAATAAAGAAAATCCCGATAATCCGCTAATCCTAACAAATTTGGGCCGATTAGCGATTCAAACGGGACAATACGATAAAGCATTAGAAAGGCTAGGAAGAGTCGTTGAACTTGATCCTACTAATCGAAATGCTAACTGTTTACTCGTTCAGGCTTATGCTGAAACGGGCAATAAAGAAAAGTCAGATTTTTATCTGAAAAAATGTAAAGAAAATTAATTACTAAACTTAGGATTGAGCCATAAAATGTTTTTCATTTTATTTCATTCCATATATAAATCTAATTGAATTATGCCTTGTGGTAAAAAGAGAAAGAGACATAAGATTGCGACACACAAACGTAAAAAGCGTCTTCGCAAAAACAGACACAAAAAGAAGAACCGATAGAATATAAACCATCTTACTTGGTATCAGTGGGTTCATTTGGTCGTACAAAGAATAAGTTTTCAAAATTTATTTTTTGTACGACTATGAAAAACTTGGGATAAAAGAACTAGGAGTAGTAGAATAATAGTTAATGTGAATAAAAATTACTAACTCCAGTAGATTTAATTAGTTGTTGAACTAGCTAAGCGTCTATTGCTATTTTGTAATAGCGTTATTTGTGTTTAACCTAGCATCTACTTTTCTTGGTAAATCATACGATTAATTATCCTTGCAAGAGGCTGATACGCGATAAAGATTGATTCTTTGCCAAATCCCGAAGCATCTTTTCGGAGTAAGTTGTTAATTGCTCCGATTCGTTGCAGGAATGTGCCAAAGAATAGAAAAATTAAAAGAAATAAGACCTATCGAGATAGGCATTTTTAAAGTTTTTGAGTTCTTTCAAAAAACTCATATACAAACAAAACACTCCAGTTCTTAGCATTTTGCTTTCCCTTGTTTTTCCTTGAACTCACTTTTGAAAAGTGATTTTTTTGACTATTGATACAATAACAGTAATCCAAATGAAACCAGCTTGCCGTCAGACTAAGCAAGCAGCACGAATGAATTATCTTTTCTAAAAAACTGTTCTAAAAACAAGTCAAAATCACCGCTTTTAAATCAGGTATAGCTACAAACTTACCTATTATTGTGGAAAAAGAATTGATTATTAATTCTACTCCTACGGAAGTAGAAATCGCGTTATTGGAGAATTCGAAATTAGTAGAAATACACTTTCAGAAAACCAATAACAATTTTACCGTTGGCGATATATTTCTCGGCAAGGTTAGAAAGCTGATGCCAGGATTAAACGCCGTTTTTGTGGATATTGGCCACAAAAAAGATGCTTTCCTTCACTACACAGACCTTGGACCAAAACTCCGCTCTCTGATTAAATACACTGATGGAGTAGTTTCAGGAGGGATTTCAACTCCAATGTTGGAAAACTTCAAGTTTGAACCAGAAATTATTAAGACGGGTAAAGTGGACCAAGTTCTAAAAAAACGACAGCCACTTTTAGTACAGGTTTTAAAAGAACCAATTTCAACTAAAGGCCCAAGATTAAGTTGTGAAATTACCATTCCGGGCAGATACTTAGTTTTGACACCATTTTCTAATGTAGTCGCTGTTTCTAAGAAATTAGGAAATTCAGAAGAGCGAAAACGTTTACAGACGCTTGCAGAAAGTATTAAGCCTAAGAATTTTGGTTTAATTATTAGAACTGCAGCAGAAGGGAAGAAGGTTGCAGATTTACACGAAGAGCTGAGATTGATGGTGCAAAAATGGGAGGATATTTATTCCCAAATGCAAAAGAATAATCCACCAATGAAGTTGTTGAGTGAATTGGATAAGGCATCAAGTATTTTACGTGATATCTTAAATGCTTCATTCAACCGAATCGTTGTAAATGACAAGGAACTGTACGATAATATCAAGCAGTTTCTAAGATCAATTGCACCTGATGCTGTAAAAATAGTCAACCTTCATAAATCAAATAAGCCAATTTTTGATGCTTATGGTGTGTCTCGACAAATCAAAGCCTCTTTTGGAAAGACAGCAACCATGTCAAGTGGTGCTTATTTGGTAATCG
Source organism: uncultured Saprospiraceae bacterium (assembly GCA_937924145.1). Classification (GTDB taxonomy): domain Bacteria; phylum Bacteroidota; class Bacteroidia; order Chitinophagales; family Saprospiraceae; genus JAFMDF01. The sequence continues at coordinate 4,388 of CALDTJ010000643.1, read as the reverse complement.
AGCATACAGAGGCAATGCATGTCATAGATGTGAATAGTGGACCTAAAACGCCAAGTTCTAATCAAGAAGAAGCAGTGCTTAGAGTGAACCTTGAAGCGGCAGATGAAATCGCTCGCCAATTGCGTTTGAGAGATATTGGAGGGATTATTATAGTGGATTTCATTGATATGCGAAATGCAGAGCATCGGAAAATGTTGTTGAAAGCAGTTCGGGATGCAATGAAAAAGGATAGAGCACAACATACCATTTTACCGTTGAGTAAGTTTGGGTTGATGCAAATTACTCGTCAGCGAGTACGTCCAGAAGTGAAAATTAATACGGCAGAGGTTTGTTCAGTTTGTGAGGGTACAGGAAAAGTAAATGCGACGATTCTATTAACGGATGATATTGAACGAGATTTAGAATTCATTATTCAATCTCGACCTAAGTCTAAGATAGAAATTAAGGCTCATCCTTATGTTACTTCTTATTTGAAGAAAGGACTTTGGAATAGTTTTCAGGTAAAGTGGTACCGTAAGTATTACAAGTGGATTAAAATTCATTCTGATGATGATTTCCATATCAATCAATATAAATTCTTTGATGGAAATGATGATGAAATTCGATTGAATTAATCATCCTAAAGCATAAAAAAAGGGCAACGAAAGTAATTTCGCTGCCCTTTTTCTTTTGAAAATGATTTAGTCTTTCCAGCACTGCAATGCTGGAAAGACTTGCACATCAGAAAACAATCAACCACTACTTTTTAGCTAAAGCCTTAATTTTATCCTCTAATTCGTATTCATCTCCAGGTACGTAGCCGTTATGATGATAAACGATATTTCCATTTTGATCTACTAAAAAAGTTTGAGGAATAGTCTGGAAATTGAAAGCATTCTGTAGTTCAGTAGCTTTACCGGTCAGTACGGTATATTCCCAACCCTTTGAGGAAACTAAGCTTGGTACAGTTGCAACAGCCCGTCTAGTATCAATAGAAACCGCAACTAACTCCATGTCATAATTCTCTTGCCACTCACCATAAACTTCAGCAATAGCGTCTAATTCTTTTTTGCAAGGTGCACACCACGTAGCCCAAAAGCTAACAACTGTTATTTTTCCGTTTTTGCCAAATTCTTGAATGTTCTTAGATTCCCCTTTTAAGGTTTTGACTGTTACATCAGGTAGGCTCTTGTTTTGAGCAAAAGCACTTACTAAAAATAGAGAAAAACTTAGAACCAAAATAGATTTTACAAATTTCATAAGAAGAGATATTTTATATTTTTTAGGTATCAATTGGACTCGACAATTTCGATAAGTCACTGCAATATCTATTGATTTTGGTATAAATGCCCAAAATTAACAATGTTTTAATAGTATTAAAGAATAGAGGGCAAAGGGGAGCCTATGGATAGAAAATAATAGGATAGAAAAGACAAATTATTTAAAAGCTATTGGGAGATGCAAAGGGACAATTCCCAATAACTTTTGACCTACTTTGAAGTGTATCAATTAGAATAATTTATACCCAGCTAATACATTGATAAAGACGTTTCTAGGATTAGAAAATCCTTCTTCTGCTTCAATCATTAATTGTTGGGCACTAACCGTAAAATCTATGGCTATGCTAATTCGATCTGTTAACTGACGGCCAATTTTTAAAATAGCAGAATGGTCATAATCCTTAATATTATCAGATTCATCAAAAGCTTGGTCATTAAAATTCAGTAAAAGTGCTTTCACATCAACGGAACCGTTCAGTGTCCCATCTAGCATTTTTGAATATTGATAACCTAAACCAATCCACCATTTTTTCATGTGGAAATTCGCTAAGACAGGAAAATCTAAATAAGTCATATCAAATCCCGCAGCTACATTTCCAGTGTATTTAATCCGTAAGGGAAAAGGAAAACGTTCTCCAAAAACCCCTCTCGTTGCATCATACTTGCCACTAACAGGAGAAGTGAAACTACTACCCTTCTTAGCATAAGCGGCACCTAGTGTCATAGAAAACCTTGGATGAAAAACGTAAGTATACTCAATGCCAGCATTAAGTCCTACTCCTGGTCTACCCGTAGCTTCACTAGGAATATCTTTGACAACGATCGGGCTTCCAGTAGTAATTCCTGCTCGAATATCTAGATGACTTCGCTTATGGTTTAATTGACCGTAACTATCAGTTAAAAAGGAGGAACAAAAAAATAGAAGGAAAAGTATTTTTGTAAAATCGGTTTTGGTAATCATGTTGCAAAATAGTTTGTGAAGGTAAAAAATAGAGCAATGAGCCAACTCAATTGCTTCAATTGGTGTGTGTTTATTTATTCAATAATACTAACTGTAAAAATACTGCTCGGTAGAACAGCTTTTAGTATCATTAAATTGATAAAAGTGGCGGATATTAGCAGAAAGGGTAGAAATATATCTAAATAATTATAATTTTAAACAAAAAATAGTTTTACAAATTTTAATAAACATTTTTTTTATTTTTAGTATATTTGTTACTTTAAATGACGACTAGAAAATCAGATACTGTAAAATGCCAAAATTATACGCCATTGTAGATATTGAGACGACAGGAGGAAAGGCATCTCGAAGCCGAATTACAGAGATTGCTATTGCATTACATGATGGAGAAAAAGTAATTGATCGTTACGAAACGTTGATTAATCCAGAGTCTGTTATTCCCTTTGGTATCACTCAGTTGACAGGGATCACACAAGGAATGGTAGAGAATGCGCCTAAGTTCTATGAAGTGGCAAAGAAAATTGTCCAGATGACGGAAAATGCAATTTTTGTTGCTCACAATGTACGTTTTGATTATGGTTTTGTAAGAGAAGAGTTTAAGCGTTTAGGGTTTACTTACAGTCGTCGACAATTGTGTACAGTTAGGTTGACTAGAAATACTTTCCCTGGTTTACGTTCTTACAGTTTAGATAATTTAATTCGTCATTTTAAGATTCCTTTTCGCAATCGTCACCGAGCGATGGGAGATGTAGAAGCAACCACTATTCTTTTTGAAAAGATATTGGCAAAGGAAGAGAGTGAAAAGAAGATGAAAGAATTGATTAATCTAGGAGTAAAGGAATCACGATTACCTAAAAATATTACCTTAGAACAATTGCACGCTTTACCAGAAGTAGCAGGGGTCTACTATTTTTATGATGCAAATGGAGAAGTGGTTTACGTTGGAAAAAGTATCAATATAAAGAAGCGAGTGATGGAGCATTTTGCTAAGACTACTCCAAAAGCTAGCAAATTGCAGAAATACGTAGATGATATCTCTTATGAAATTACGGGCAGTGAACTAGTTGCTCTACTTTATGAATCATTTGAAATAAAACGCCTAAGACCACCAATTAATCGAGCACAAAGGTTAAGAGACTTTCCGTATGTAATCCATCAATTTACGAATGACGAAGGGTATATTTGTTTGGATATTGCAAAGCCAACTGCGAAGATCAGAAAATCACTAAAGGTAATTGCAGAGTATCCCAAAATCGCTAGTGCAAAAGGCTATCTAGCTAGAGCTTTAGGAACTTTTGAGTTGTGTGCTTATCATTGCAATATTGAGGCAGGCAACAAGCCTTGCTTTAATTATCATGTGAAAAAATGTTTGGGGTCTTGTCTCGGGAAAGAATCTTCTGAAGCATATAATGAACGAGTTAATGAGGCAATCGAATATCTGCAGACGATTTTTGAAGAAGATTTCTTTGTTGTAGATAACGGTCGTACTGAAACCGAAAAATCAGTGGTGTTAGTCGAACAGGGACATTATGCTGGATTTGGTTATATAGAAACAGAGGAAATTCGAGGAGAACATTCCTTAAGAGATGCCATAAAACCCGTTCAGGGCAATGCAGAAACGGCTAAGATTATTCGTAGATTTTTAGCAGGAAAAAACAACGCTAAAGTGGTGCCTATTGTACAAAAAAGCGAAACTACTTATGATGATTTTTAGCAACTGCTCACCAAACCATTAAATACTACTTTCTTTCTACCATTTAGTTCATAAGAGTGCATTTAAGTATCTCCTCTAGCAGCTTGAATGAACTTAAATAAACTTAGCAAAAACTGAGGACTAAAAAGACCTTCCAAATGGCAGAATTAATGTTTTGCCATTACTTACCTACCAATAATCAGGATTCCTGTAGTTAATCCATATCTTCCTTTGTTAAAGCCTTGTTAAAACTAAAGTATCGTCAAGTAAAAATCTATAAAGTATTATCTAATATTCCTATATAAATTATTGATAATCAATGGTGTATTGGTTTTTAGATCGTCAGGTAAAAGATTAATATTATTAAGACTAGTTTTGTCAACATCTAAATCTGTTGTCCTTCATTAATCCGTTGTATAATAAAAATATACAACGGATTAATGAAGGACAACAGATCCAAGCGTTGACATATTTC
>CALDTJ010000642.1 GCA_937924145.1 uncultured Saprospiraceae bacterium | reverse complement strand
CCTGTCCAACTATAACTAAATCCTGCTGTACCTCCCGAAATCGTAGCATAAATTGAGCCTTGTCCTCCACACGATGCATTCGTTGAAGTTAATGTCAATCCAATATTACTTCCATCATCTCCAATCACTACTGACTTCGTTGCTGAACAGCCTTTTGAATCTCGAACAGTTACACTGTAAGTGCCTGCTACAAGATTATCTATTCTATAACTTGTTGAACTTGATGAAGTTGAGCCTGCTGATGGACCTGTCCAACTATAACTAAATCCTGCTGTACCTCCCGAAATCGTAGCATAAATTGAGCCTTGTCCTCCACACGATGCATTCGTTGAAGTTAAGGTCAATCCAATATTGCTACCATCATCTCCAATCACTATTGACTTGGTCGCAGAACAGCCTTTTGAGTCTCGAACAGTTACGCTGTAAGTTCCTGCGATAAGGTTATTAATCGTATAGCCTGTTGAACTAGTAGAAATTGATCCCGTTGATGGACCTGTCCAGCTGTAGCTAAATCCTGCTGTACCTCCTGAGATCGCAGCATAAATAGAACCTTTTCCACCACAAGATGCATTTGTTGAAGTTAAAGTCAGCCCAAGATTGCTACCGCCCTCTTGTATAGTAATATTTTGACTAACCTCACAACCACTGCCATCTTTTACTTTTACAGTATAAGTTCCTCCAGCCAAATTCTCAATTCTATAACCTGCTGCTGAGGATACTGCTGAACCAGAACTTGGTCCTGTCCATGAAATATTAAAATTCAAGACTCCACCACCAATCGTTACCCCAATGGCCCCCTTTTGTCCACAAGAAGCGTCTATAGCTTCAAGGGACAAAGAAAGGTTGTTGCCAATGTTATTGATAGTAATGGATGTATTAGTATAACAACCGTTCTTATCTGTTGCTGTAACAGTATAAGTTCCGCTTGGTAAATTCGTCAATTGATAACCACCATTGTTAGTCGTTGCTGAACCAGAAACTGGACCTGCCCAACTTACATTATAAGGTGCAGTACCTCCAGTCATGGTTAACCAGGAAGATCCCCCTTGTCCACAAGATGCATCATTTGTTTCTGCTGCAATGCTTATGCTAGCTCCAGTATTTGTGATCGTTATTTGCTTTGTCACCAAACAACCTGCTGCGTCTTGTACCTTTACAGTATAAGTTCCTGCTGGAATATTTGGAAAATGGTAGGCATAATCACTCGTTACAATATTACCGATTACTGGACCAGTCAAGCTAATATTGAAAGGTGCAACCCCTCCGTTTAAGTCAATCCAAATTTCACCGTTCTGCCCACAAGTTGCATTTCGTTGTTGAGTAATTACAGTAAATAAACCACCACCTTGTACTTCTATGTTTTTAGTAGATTGACAACCATTTTTGTCTTTGACGGTCACTGAATATACGCCCGAAGGTAAATCACTCATTTGGTAACCTGCGCTACTTGAAGCAACACTACCACTCTTTGGACCTGTCCAAGAAATTTGGAAAGGACCATTCGTACTATTAATCGTTACCCATACGAAACCATTCTGCCCACAACTTCCGTTGTTAGCCTCTAAACTGAAATCTACATTATTACCAGTACTATAGATTGAAGTGGTTTGAGTTACGCTACAACCGTTTTTGTCTTTGACCGTTACAGAATAATTACCTGCTGGTAAATCAGAGAGTTGGAAACCAGCATTGTTCACATTGAATGAACCTGTCTTGGCACCAGTATAAGACACTTGATAAGGACCTTCCCCATTTCTAACATCTGCCCATACATAACCGTTTTGGCTACAAGTTGCATTATTAGATTCAAGTGCTAAACTCAAATTCCCTACTGATCCATTTACAGAAACCGTTTCTGTATAAGTACAACCGTAGTAGTCTTTCACAGTAACAGTATAACTACCAGCCGCCAAACTATTGATTTGGTAACCAGCATTACTCATATTTACTTCCCCTGTAGTTGGTCCAGACCATTTTAGGTTATAACCTGGTGTACCACCTGTTACTGTAACCCAAATTCTACCGTTGCTTTCACAACCTGCATTATTTACTTCTAATGCCATGTGCATATTAGATGTTCCACCTCCAACAGTTTGGTTTTTAGTGATTGAACAACCATTTGCATCTGTAATTTTTAAAGTATAATCACCTGCTTCTAATTCTGATAATTTGAAACTAGAACTATTAGTCTGTGCCCAGAAAGTAGCGTTGTTTGGTCCCCATAATTCAACGATGAATTTTGGTGTACCATCTTTCACAGTTACCCACATAGAACCTGTCTTTCCACAGGTTGCATCAGTTGCTTCTAGAGCTACATCCAAAGTACCACCTAGATCGTTGACCGTGATAGATTTAGTGCCTTTACATCCGTTGGCATCTGTAATCTCTACGGTATAAGTTCCTGCGCTAAGTTCTGTTAATTGAATTTTTGGGCTAGATGCCGAAAACCACTTGCTGTACCCATTTGGTCCATTGACATCAATGCCGAATTTTGGAGCACCGTTTTTGATGTCCATCCAAATTGAACCTGGCTTACCACAACTTACTCCTAAAGTTTCTAGGGTAAATTCTAATCCTCCTGTTGTGCTGACTTTAGCCGTTTTAGTATTGCTGCAGCCATTGGCATCCGTAATTTTTACAGTATAATCACCAGCCGCCAAATCCGTCAATTGGAAACTTTTGTTACTCGTCGTTGCCCATTTAGAAGTATTTGGTCCCCACCATTCTACCGTATAGGTTGGTGCGCCATTACTAATGGTCACCCAAATAGCTCCTTTACCGCCACAAGATGCACCATTTGCCTCTAAGGCATAATCTAAAGTGCCACCAGCATTTCCGATAGTGAACCATTCTTCTTTTTTACATCCAGCAGCGTCAGTGATAACTATTTCATAACTTCCAATAGCTAAATCTTCTAGAGCGAAGCTATTAGTGTTTGTTGTCTTCGAGCCCGGTGTTGGTCCTGTATAAGCTACTGAAAATGGTGCAGTACCATTAGAAATCGTTACCCATGCTCTTCCTTTTCCACCACAACTTGCAGAATTTGCTTCTACTACATATTCTAAGACTCCACCATTACTTCCGATGGTAAACCATTCTTCTTTTTTACATCCTGATGCGTCCGTAATTTCTATTTCATAGCTTCCTGCTGCTAAATCTTCCAAAGCAAAGCTCTTACTACTTGTCGTTTTCCAACCTGGTGTTGGTCCTGTATACTCTACTGTAAATGGTGCAGTACCATTGGCTATCGTTACCCATGCTCTTCCTTTTCCGCCACAACCTGCATCATTCGTTTCCACTGCGTAATCCAAGGTGCCGCCACCCATAATTACTTTCTTCGATTTCCAACATCCGTTTCTATCAGTGATTTTAATCGTATATTCTCCTGCTTTCATACCATCCATGGCAAAACTTCTAGAAGTCGTTTGTTGCCAGCTAGAGGTACCATCTAAATGCCACCATTCTACAGTATAGGTAGGTTCGCCACCGTTGATTGTAATCCAGAAAGAGCCTTGACCCCCACATGAGGCATCCGAAACTTCCGCGACGTAATCTAAATTAGGTGTTGATTCGACTGTTACCCAGCCTGTTTTAGTACAACCGCCTTTTTCAACGGTTACTTCATAGTTACCCGGAGGTATATCTTTAATAACTGTATTATTGCTATTTCCTTGAACAGTTCCATTTTTAGGTCCTGCGACTGTAATCCAATATGGAGGACTAGAATTCAAAACGTCTACATTAATCCAACCAGTAGATTGCCCACAAGGCGCATCTGTAGCAGAAAAATTCGCATTTAGTGCCGATCCTGAATTAGTGATTACTACATTATTAGCCATCTCTACACAACCTGCCGCATCTGTTACCTTTACAATGTAGGTGCCTGCTGGCAAATTAGGAATTGTATAATTCTTGGAAGAAGTTTTCGTACTATTCCAAACAGTTCCAGTAGAATTATCCCACTCTATCGTAAATGGAGCAGTTCCCCACGCTATTGCAACATCAATGGAGCCCGTAGAGCCGCCACAAGAAACATGATTTGGCGTAGCTGTATATTCTAAATTACAACCACTTGGAGGTGGTGTCGCATCTCCGCAAGTAATCATTAAATCAAATGCCCCAGCATCTTTTTCACTATCAACCAATACGTAATAAGTCCCCGCAGGAGCATTTTCGTAGGTAAATAGTTCGCTCTGAGAGTTGGCATTACTAGAAATACTTTGTGCCAAACATACAGGTGCGGAACAGTCATTTGATAATAATAAAATATCCAAATCTACCCCGCTTGCTGCGATTGATAGTTCAACTTGGATGTTACCTGCTGAGGTTGTGGTAAATTTGTAGACCTTTTCGGGGCCTGCAAAGGTGTAATTATTACAATCCACATACTTAGTCAAGGAATTTTGTGAACCAACGGTAGTTTGGTTGGTAATGGCCACGCCACAGGTTGCTTCTACTGCAATGTCACAAAACCCATCTCGCACATTCTGTGCGCTTAGGTCATTGATGGCAACAACTGCAAGTAAACAAATAATCCATTTTGTGATCGCGTGTAAACAATTCTTCATGGTCAAAAATGATTGGTTTGAAAATGTTTGTCACTAAAAGGGTGTTCGTGTTCGTTTATTAGTCCGAGTGATTCAAAATAAAAGTAGCTGAAGTTTGATAATAAAATATTCGTCTGATATTGAATAAAATATTAAAAAAAGTCAAATACAAAGGACTCCCCACATTTAGTCGCTAAAAACTACATAAGTCACACTCAATTTTTGTTAAAATTGTCATAAAAGAGATTTAGTATCAAACTAGACGTCTTTTAGCAGTGCTAAATCTGACTTCTGATCGTTCCGACCCGCCCGCATGATGCAGTCGTGCTGGTTAATCGGAGTAAACTGAGGTCTAATTTCTGCCCAATAGTTTATGTCAAAAAAAATAAGGTTTAGTCGATGCTAAAATCAGTTTATACTTAAATGCGGTTGGACTAAAATAGAGTGAACATTCAAATTCAGAAAAGTAAAGTGGAAGGTCATAAGCATAAGTCCCGAAGAAACGATAATAAATTTGACATACAATTAAATAAGCGTTTATTGGAAACGAATTTTAAAAGAGTATTTGTTAATGTCAATTTATCTCATAATTTCATAAATGACGCAAGAAAACAGATTGAATCAAACTATTATCTAAGAATAATAGAGTAATTAGCTCAATATAGTACGGCATTTAAAGGGAGGTAATTTCAATATCCCACGAACTTCTCTGAGAAGGATTTTTTAAGTATCAAATGGAAAGAAACAAATAATTATTTGTTGTCATTCTCCAATGATCGTATAAATGAATCCCCTTAGAGTTCATGGATAGTAATAGGACAGGATTTGCTATAATACTTTTTAGAGTATTTCTTTGGAAAGCAATAATTACGGCAAATCTAAGGGTTTATCTCACAAAAGGAAAGTTTTAATACTTAATTTTTTTTATTTAACATTCCTTTTATGCTTAAAAAGTTCCTATTTATTGAATTTCTAATTTGTTTGCATATTACTATAAGGTTGGAAATTAAGCCTTTAGAAGGATATTGCCAGTAGCCGACATAATCGAGATTAAGAATTTGATTATTTACTCGTTACATAAATTAATTAGTGCTTTGTTTCAAAAGTTTCAAGTAGCAACTTGTCACGTAAACCACAAAGTGGTTGAATATGAATAGCCCCTTCAGGATTTTCTATCAAAGCTATGTTTACAAACCACTAGCAAGCAAAGTTTCCAAATAATGCACTTCAACTCCAAATTCTTTTTTCAAAGTATTAATTTTATGAAGGATGGGATTTGTATCTACGGGATGATTGTGTTTTTGCCCTACGATCATCACATTCTTGCCCGTATGATCCGTCGAGATAAATTCAAAGACTTTGGTTTTATAACCAGATAATTCTAATAGTAAGGCACGAATTACGTCGGTCAGCATCTCCGCTTGACGTTCTTTTAAAATTCCATAATCTAAAATAGGCTGCAAGTGTTCGCTGCTTTTCATTTCCTTACGGATTTGTTTGTGGCAACAAGGCGCGCAGATAATCAATTGGGCATTAGCTTGGATGCCTTTGAAGATGGCATCATCCGTGGCAGTATCGCAGGCATGAAGAGCAATTAAAATATCCGTTTCGGTTAACACGTAGTCATTAATAAAGCCTTTTTCAAAAACGAGTTGTTCGAACCCTACTTTTCTTGCAATGTTGTTGCACTTTTCAATTAAATCGGGTCGAATTTCAATACCTTTTACACTCGCTGTTGTTTTCAGGGTATTTACTAGATAATCATATAAGGCAAAAGTTAGATAGCCTTTCCCTGCCCCCATGTCTACGACTTTAATATCTTTTTGAGCGGCTAGGGTTTTGTTTTGTCTAATTAACCCATCAATGATTTCAATAAACTTATTGATCTGTTTATACTTATCTCCTTTATCTTTCTGAATCCCACCTTTTGTATTCAGCACTCCTAATGCTTGTAGATAATTCGTTCCTTTGATTAATCTATTTTTTATTTTATCATGACTTTTTTCGGGTAGGCTCTTAAAGGTTGGTTTAGTCGTCCTTATTTTGTCTTGACCATTTGACTTAATTTCTAGACTAGTGTCTTCTTTTATGGTAAATAAATTTAGAATGTAAAATTGTTCGTTCATCAGATCTTCGACTGTCTGGTATCCTTCTTCCAACGAATAATTTTTAGTAATATCTTTTGTTTGGTGTCTGTAAGTAAATGATAGGTTTAAAGCTTTTTTTATCGTAGCTAATTTGATGATTACTTTTTTTAAATCACTTGTTTTAGCTTTTGGTTTACTCAATGTCAGCCGTACAAAAATATTTGCCTCCACACTTTCTTTTAACTGATTCATCAATGTCTGTAAGCCTATCATTTATTATTAGTTTTTTTATGGAACGCTCGAAATAATGCTCCCTCTCTTATAATCAGCGACAAATCTATTACTTAATTACGACATCTGTTTTAAAATCGAAAAACCTGCACTACCCCAAAAGGGTTATATTATAAAATATCTAGCATATTAGACACAACTTGGTATAGAATTTGACTATACCTTTTACAGTTCTTTATCCCTCATATTTTAAATTCTACCAACCGATTTCCCCCTTGTATTGTGTCCCCGTTCATGCACACCAATCATTTTAGGAAACCCTCTTAAATAAGTGTAACAGACTAATTACCTTACACTTATGCCCCCTCTATTAACTGGCAGAATCTTTCTATCAATTTTATTACTGTAATAGTTTACACTTGTAAACCATTCATAATGAACTTTTTGGTTCAGTTTTAAATGCTTAAACATTCGGTTATGCATAAGGGAAAATTAATGGCACTACTCAACTTTAAAAAATTAATAAATTCACGAATATTAGGGCTTTCATGCCTACTCTTTTGGAGTAATTTTACTCCGTTTTTTAACCAAAACCAGAAATCGAATATTGATTTCTCTATTGAGACAACTGATCATGTAATTGTGGTCAAGAATAACACCGTCATCTTCGACTATCTTGAGCAAGCTGATACCGAAGATCCCGTGCAAATTCGAGTAATTGAAACACCAAAATTTGGAGAGGTGATCTTGAATGACGATCAGTCTTTTGGGTATACACCTTCTCCAGATTTATGTGCTGAAGAAGATCAATTTACTTACCTACTGACTACCAATGAAGCACCTATTAAGGTAGTTGTCTCCATAGAGATTCTATGCGAATCTTTGACCATTTTTAATGGTATTGCCGAAGATGAAAATGACAAGAAATTAACCAATTTTAAAATCTTAGGGGTCGAAAATTTCCCTAATAACCAACTACATATTTTTGATAACGAAGGAAAAGAGATTTATGAAGCAGAGGAATATCAAAATAACTGGTCGGGTGAGGCAGATTCCTCAGAACACATGATTCAAGACAATCTATACTATTATGTCTTTAATGATGGAAAAGGAAACTACTACTCTGGCTATCTTATGAAAAATTAAAGTACTGGCGATTTCAATCGCCTTCTAAACAATAAATAAACAAGGCATCAATAATACTTATAACCAACTAAACTTAAGAGACTTTTCGAGTATGCTAGACAACCATACTTTCAGCTAAAAGAGTAAAAATGTTTCAACCTATTGAATAGCGGTCTTTACGGCCTTTATTCTTGTATTTTACAAATTGAATGAGATAAACTTTTGCCGAGGCCCTTGGGTCTCGGCTTTTTTTTTACAAGATGACAGGATTTTTTGTAGTTCTTGCTCTTTACTCATTTAAAGTAGGTCATGTTCCTAGATTTACTTACTAGATAGGATGGGAACACGGACCAGCCCGACTGCGTCATGCGGGTGGGTCCGTGTTAAAATCCTATCTAGTGAGCAAGCCCAAGAACACGACCTACTTTGAATGTTCTACATACATGACCTACAAAATCCTGTCATCTTGTATAATCCTGTCATCTTGTGATCAGCTGATGCGACTCCAAGCCTTATACTTCTTCCCCTGCGTCTTCATATACCAACTTAATCGTGCATTTATCGGTTTTTCCAAATTGGGGTCTTGATCTAAAATTCGAGCGGCGACTTCTCTCGCGATTTGTAATATTCTTTGATCTTTTGATAAATCGGCTAATCTAAAATTAAGGATACCGCTTTGTTGAGTACCTTCCATGTTTCCTGGGCCTCTTAATTGCAAATCTGCCTCGGCTATTTTGAAACCATCATTCGTACCTGTCATGGTTTGTATTCTCGATCTAGCTTCTTTACTAAGTTTATAGCCTGTCATCAAAATACAAAAAGATTGCTCGGCGCCCCGCCCTACTCTACCTCTCAATTGGTGTAGTTGAGATAACCCAAAACGTTCCGTATTTTCTATAATCATGACGGAAGCATTTGGGACATTTACACCGACTTCTATTACCGTTGTAGCAACCATTATTTGAGTTTCTCCTTCTACGAATCTTTGCATCTCAAAATCCTTATCCTTAGGTTTCATCCTACCATGAACAACACTGATTTGGTACTCTGGCATTGGAAAGTCTCTCAATAAAAGTTCGTATCCATTCTCCAAATTGGCTAAATCTAATTTTTCTGACTCTTCTATTAAAGGGAATACGATGTAGACTTGGCGGCCTTTGGCTATTTCTTCTTTCATAAAACCAGTCACTCGTAAACGATGCCCTTCTGTTCTATGAACCGTTTTAATTTCTTTTCGACCAGGTGGCAATTCGTCAATAACGGATACTTCTAGATCACCGTATAGGGTCATGGCCAAAGTTCTTGGAATGGGGGTAGCAGTCATCACTAAAATATGTGGCGGACTGGGTTTGCTTTTTTGCCACAACTTTGCTCGGTGTTTGACCCCAAAACGATGCTGTTCGTCCGTGATAGCTAAACCGAGTCGATTGAAAACGACCCAATCTTCGATTAGGGCATGTGTGCCAATTAGAATATCAATTTCCCCACTTTTCAATCGTTCTAGCAAGGCAGCTCGTTTCTTTCCCTTCACACTGCCAGATAAAAAACCAACTTCTATATCCAATCCTTCGACATATTCGCTGATACCTGAATAGTGTTGTTGTGCCAAAATTTCTGTGGGTGCCATCAAGCATGATTGAAACCCATTGTCTAAAGCAATCAACATACACATCAATCCTACAATTGTCTTTCCGCTACCTACATCTCCCTGTAGTAGGCGATTCAATTGACCTCCTGAACCTAGGTCTCTTCGGATTTCTTTAATCACTCGCTTTTGTGCGCCTGTTAATTCAAAGGGTAATTTTTCATTATAAAACCGTAAAAATTTATCGCCGATAGCTGGAAAAGGTATCCCTTTTACCGTCTGTTTTCTGTGCCCTCTGATTTGTAGCAACCGTAATTGTAAAAAGAATAACTCTTCAAATTTCAATCGTTTTTGGGCACGCTCTAATTCTTTGGCGGTGGTTGGGAAATGAATATGTCGAATAGCTTCATACCTTGACGGAAAATTAAACCGCTCGATCATATAGCTTGGTAAATTCTCAGGTATATCAGTGGCTTGGATTTTTTCAAAAATAACTTCAATTAATTTCCTCCTACCTTTGGCATCTAAGCCCTTATTATTTAACTTTTCGGTACTTGGATAAACTGGTGCAAAGGAAGAAGCTTTTTTGACACCTGCCTCTGTGACGGCTTCCAATTCTGGGTGAGGCAAACTTATTTTACCATTGAAATTATTGATCTTTCCAAAAGCCACATATTCCGTACCAATTTGCAGAGATTTTTGCAACCAATTCGCTCCTTTAAACCAGACCAATTCAATCACACCTGTGTCATCTCGCAGTCTACCCACCAATCTCTTTTTTCGCCCTTCCCCAATTGATGATAAGCGTCGTAAGGTGCCACGAATTTGCACCGTTTCTGAATCTTCGTTTAAATCTTTGACTTTATGGAATTGCGTTTTATCGACGTAACGAAAAGGGAAATGCATGAGCAAATCCCGAAAGGTAAAAACACCTAATTCTTTTTTGAGCAGTTCCCCCTTTGCAGGCCCAACTCCCTTTAGATATTCAATTGGACTATCTAATACAGTTGATGAATTCATTTTTTGACGGTTTACGGTACACGGTAAATGGTAAACGGTTCTAATACAATCTACTCACTTTCAATTAATTACACAACCATTTTAACAATTTCTACCTATACCGTCAAATTATTTTTAATAATAAATTATAATTTTTTCAATATATAACTTGACTTTAACCTCGATTTGCCCTTACATTTGTAAAACCGAATTGAGCATCTAGTTATTGAATTTTAAAGACTCAAAATATAGATGCAATTATGAATTATCAAGCAAACACTTTCCTAAGGATTCATTCCTTCAACACTAATCTCAAAGGTAAGATAAATTTACATTTTTATCTGCCCAATTCTTTTTCCAGTTAAGTAACGAGTAGGTTATTTCGTGCAGTTATAGTACCTACTTCCTTTTTTTCCAAAAACCGTTTACACAGTATTGAGAAGTCAGAAGTCAGATCATCCCGATTTTCAATCGGGATTGTCAGAAGTCAGACTGAAGACTTAATAATTTACTTGGAAATACTCCAATTAATTATTACGCTAAATTTTACAGCTATTCGGTAAATTTTCTGACCGCTGTAAAATACTGTTATCCCTGAATTTTTGGATTAAAATGCACTTTTACTCGTTAACTTACTGACTATCAAATAATTAAACAAAATTTACTACTAAAAATTAGTTTTAACCTGTATTTTATTTTTTACAATTTATTAAAAATTAACATACGTTGGCTCGGTTTTTGGTGAAATTTATACTGTTGATACATTGATAAAATGTAACGATTTTAAAAGTTTTTGTAGTTGTTGCCTCCCAACTCTTATTTAGCATACATATCCAAAAAAAACATGGAGGTAACAAAGCAAATTTCAAGACACTACTAACACAACACTTTTAGTTTTGACAAGCTGACCTAGTCTTTTTGTTAGAACTTACAACAAACTTTTTAATCTTATTCAACATTATCCCATGAAGAAATTCGACAATCGCGATTCTCTAACACATCTTGATTTCCCTAATTCGTCTGCTAAGATCAAAAGGGACCGGATGGGTTCTCTTCTATTGTCTGCCTTTGCATTCGTTGGCCTATTCGCTATGAGTAGCCCGTCGTTTCAGTATTCCAATTCAGGCACAACAGAACAGAACAAAGAAACCAAATTTTGGTTGACTCCTTCTTCTCTGAATGCTGAAAAAACAGCGTTCAATTCCTCATCAATTCATAAGGCTAAGTCTAGTAAAACCTTATTAGTTACTACAACTACGGTAGCTGCTAAGTCTATGAATTAATGAGTTGTTTTATTATTTTTTTGCGATCAAGAAAGACTACATTTTGACTACTTAAGAGATAGATTAGTCCCTATCTCGATAATACGGAATTAATAAAAAAAATTAGCAGATTACAACAAATGGTCTTCTAAAAGTCTCAAAGAGACAACATTGCACCGTGAAATACCCGTGCTTTGAGAACACGAAAGTTTACCCCCCTACACATTAGGGAAACACTATTGAAACCTGAAACCCATCGCCTTTATTGGTTGATGGGTTTCTTTGTATAAGGGGCTCACTTTCAGTGCTATTGATACCCCACAAGTCCAAAAGCGGGTATCTTTATGTAAAACAAATATTTTCCCTATTATCAAGCAAAAAAAAGAAAGAGATGCTTTCAAAGCACCGCTTTCTATCGTGCTCGCAGAAAGCGGTGCTTTGAAAGCACCTCTTTCTTTACGCAAAAAACAATAACTCACAGTTTTCACCGTAGTACCTAGATTTTAAATTTAGAACCTGCCCGACTAACCGTCAGGCTGGTGGGTTTTACATTTTAAATTAGCCTATGGCTCATTATTATCAAAAAATAAAAAACGAATACTGCTTAACTATTCGATAATTCCTTACTTTTACAGCAAATATTTACGGTGACCCATTTTGCTTTTTGTGTGCTTGCAGTAAACGATATTTAACTCAACAAAAAATTCACAAAAAACAGTAATAACAGTGACGGAGAACCCAATTTTTTCCAACCAACCGCTCACTATCACCAATTCACTTAAAAAATTTAAAATTATGCGTTGGCAAGAAAACGACAGAAGTAAAAATGTAGATGACCGTCGGGGTCAGTCTAGTACTAGAAGAATTGGTGGAGGAATTGGTATTGGGGCGATTATTTTAGCTCTTTTAGCTTTGTTTTTTGGTGGTGATCCGATGGCTGTATTACAAAATGCCAGTCAATCTGCCCCTGCCCAATCTCAGACACAGCCAGTAGACCTAGAAAAAAGAGAAGATTATGCTTTGGGAGAATTCGTCAAAGTTGTTTTGAAAGAAACAGAAGATGTATGGAATACCCAATTTCCAGCACAATTAGGTAGAAATTATCAAGAACCAGTTTTGGTTTTATATGATCGAGCAACTACCTCTGCTTGTGGTTCTGCAAGTTCTGCCACTGGGCCGTTTTACTGTCCAGGTGATCAAAAAATATACATCGACTTAAGTTTTTACGAAGAATTACAGACTAGATTTGGTGCTTCAGGAGACTTCGCTATGGCTTACATCGTAGCCCATGAAGTAGCTCACCACATTCAATATTTGTTAGACATAACGACTCAAGTAGAGCAACAAAAGCGTAGAATGAGCAAAACTCAGGCTAACGAAATGTCTGTCCGTTTGGAATTACAAGCAGACTATTTAGCAGGTGTTTGGGCGCATCATGGTCAAAAAATGAAAGGCTTTTTGGAAGAAGGAGATTTGGAAGAGGCGGTTAACGCTGCTGCCGCAGTTGGGGACGATAGAATCCAAATGAAGTCTAGAGGATATGTAGTGCCTGACGGATTTACACATGGTACTTCTGAGCAGCGAATGCGTTGGTTTAAGAAAGGATTGATGTCTGGCAAATTGCAGGATGGCGATACTTTTGGGACTGATAATTTGTAGTATATTTGATTTGTCCAGAAACTTAGTCTTTCCAGCACTGTAGTGCTGGAAAGACTTTAGTTTACAGCGTCTTTTTACTTCCAATATTTAATCTCCGTAGTTTTCAGAAAAGAAGGGTGATTTTCTTTTTCATTTTTAAAAAATTAGGAAGTTCTAAATGATTAGGAACGAGGATTTTTTGTAACTATCAATATTCTATAACTAGGTTTAGTGCAAGTGCGCTATTCCAAAAATCTAATTTTTTTCCATTATACAACTGATCTTTGGGTTTATACAGAATGTGATTAGGAGAAAGTGCATAGAATAAGCCCATGTTATTTGGAGTAGCTTCAACGATCTCCATCACCACTAATATATCCCCTTCAACACCAATTTTATAAGCTGATAAATCTCTACCAATCCAACCTCTTTCCTTTTTTATATTTATGCGGATTGGCTCTTGCGTCAGGGCATGTTGGATTTCATTATCATCTACCTTAAAAAAATATAAGTCGTAAGCTATAGCATCATAAGTGTTATTCGCTATATTAAAATTGAGATCTCTTATAAATCCCTGTCTATTATTTTTAATGATTGTACCTCTTCTCTTTCCAACAGCATTATAGCCACTAAATCCAGATTTCGTTTTGGTCGCTTTAGTTTTACCAATTCTAATTAAATTCCCTTTTAGATTTTTTGATGCTATTACTTTAGAAGCAATTTCTGAGGGTTCAATTGTCGGCTGCATATTTATTAATCCACCAATTTCATCTCTTGTTTCGTTTGGTGCTTTTATGAATCTTTCCTGTTTCAGTTGCTTTTGCTCCTGTATAACCAATTGATTATCAGACATATTATTGGTATTAGTATTTATTTCACCCTCTTTCATTTGTTTGATCCGCCAATAGAGTTCCTTAATATTCTTTGCCATCCATTCGTCTTTTCCACTACTCAAGAAAACCCACTCATCATTAGCCGTCCACAAATGCAGTGGGTCATCTTTTTTAATCCCATGTGTCCAACTATTAGGTGTACCATCTCTGAAATCTTGTACAAAAATTCCATCAAAGGGTGCTTTAGTGATTGCAATTTTGCAAGTTTTAGTTCCTAATAGATTTTTCTTAATTTCTTCTATGACAACCATACCGTCCGCATCCACCGTCTCGATATAGGGTAAGGTATTATAGATTTTGAAATCACCATAGGTCCATACTTTGAAGGTGCTTTTCCCGATTTCCCAACTACCATGCAATATTCTTTCCTTGCTCTTAGCAGGCATGACCTCCGATTGTTTATCCGTCAGTCCATCTTGTGCATTGAAATACATCATAAATG
>CALDTJ010000641.1 GCA_937924145.1 uncultured Saprospiraceae bacterium | reverse complement strand
GAATCGACTTTGGGCGTGGAACAGGCTGGTAGCATGCTGATGATTAATAGGGTGTAGAAGAGGTTTTTCATGATGGATTTGTACAAGTGTTATAATTATTGATGCAATACTACAAAAAAGATATAGTCGTTACTTTTTAAGTTTGATTCTTCTCTAAAAGAAACTATATCATGATCAAATATAAACTTACTCCATTACTATTACTAATTTTACCACTAGTTACTTTTGGACAAAAGCAGCTTATTTTTCACGTCTTCGATGCTAATAGCAAAGATGATTTAGCTTTCGCGAATGTATTTTTAGAGAAAAACAAAATAGGAGATGCCACAGATTTGAAAGGTCTAGCTAAATTAGAAATCCATTGTCAATTAATTAATATTGACATTGTAAAATGCACTTATGTAGGTTATGAAGATAAGTTTATTGAAGTAAATTTATCAGAAATCGACACGGTAAAAATAAGTCTAAAACCTAAACATATCATATTAGAAGAGGTCGTAGTGACTGAAAATAATGAAAGTTTGACGGGTAAGGAACTAGTTAAAGCAGCAATAAAAAATATTAAAAAAAATTATGTAGAAAAACCATCCAACCTAAAAGCTTTTTATAGAGAAAAATTGGTGGAGAATGATAAGTGCATAGAAATAAATGAGGCATTGTGTACTTTTTATTACACAAAATATCCTCAAAAAGGATATGTAAAAAAATCGTTTAGAAATTATTGGTCAAATGAATTTCGTGATGATCACCCATCAAGAGGAAAAGTAAATGGAATTCTTCTAGCATTGGGCACTCCTCAATTTTACAAATACTATAATACCATAAGTGATAAATGCTATATTCAGACCAGTGCTATTAGTGATAATTTATCTGAACATAGTTTAAATACATGGATAACAGGTGGCCCCTTGAGTTTAACAGCTATTGACAAAGTTAAGTATCTAGCAGATTTCTTAGATCCGAAATTGATCAATCAATACCAATATTTTAGAAAAGATGCCACTTACATTGACAACGTTTTGTGTATCGCTGTAAGTTTTAAGCCGAAAATACTTTTAAAGTCTGTATTTCAAAGTTGGAATAAAAAAGTACATTTTCCCTTGTATTCAGGTACTATTTTTATATCTACTAAAGATTTTGCAATTGTTAAATTTGAAAGTCAATTTTCTCCTATTGCTAGAATAAGAAATGATCAACTAACCGAACCATGGCAGATTTTCCCAAAATCGGTCATTATCTCAGTGGATTATAAAAGAAATTTAGCCAATAAATGGTATTTAAAATCTGTTCGCACAGAACAAGTTATCGATCGTAATTCAAGTTTAAAATGGAAAATTCCAGAAAACTATAATTGCGTAAGGGAATTAGTTATAACAGATATCATAATGGATAATCCACAGAATTTTGATAATTCCAATAAATCTTTGTTTAAGGATATGAATTCTGCCGTTTTGAGAAATTTTAGATCGTCTTATAATCAAGAACTTTGGCAAGCATTCAAAACAAAAGGACATTATCCTACGCTATCGGTAACCGAACTAGAAGATTTAGAAAAAGAAAATAGTCTTGATTATCAATTTAAAGCATTTGAATAATTAATTCTTTACCCCGATGGTTCGAGTCTCCAGACTCGAACCCAATATCCCTGTCGTCTCTGACGACAACACGACCACTCATTTTTTCTTGGAAATAAATTTCCAAGCTACTGTGCCGCTTCAAATATAGAATTAAAAATCAGCTTATAAGTCCCACGTGGCTGCCCTCGAAACTGCGGTCGAAAACTAAATAATACCACATTTCCATCCCCATGTTCTACATCAATCATTGCTGCTTTGTTCTTTAAATATTTATCTTCTCCTTGCGCCCAACCACTCATCAATAAATCTTTGTCAGCAAATTTGACGATGATTTCTGCCTTTGGTTCTGGGGCTCTTTCTATAGCCTCTTTTCCACCTTCGCCCATATAGGAAGGTTTATAAATTTTGAACGCTCGACTTCTAGAAAAAGAAGCTGCTACTTCTTCTTGCATGCCATAAGCCAATGATTTTTTAGTATCTACTTTTGCTCGAATCAAAGACCCCGGAATAAAGAATTGCTCATTGGAAAGATTTTTAGTAACATTCACAATCGGTAAACCAAATTGATCTATGGCAAAATCACTTGCTTGATCAAAAGTGATTAGCGTTCCTCCTTTTTTCACATACTCTTCCAATTTTTTAGTACCATCAAGGCCTATTCCACCCGTATATTCTTTTGGCATCCGACTAACATCATGCCCATGCATAATTCGTCCTGGTCTTTGGGAAGGAACAATGATTGCTGCATATTTTTCCAGATTTCCACTCCGAATATCGGCATCTTGTAAAGTATCCAAATCAAAAGCATGTTCTCTTAATACCCATCGACTCCAACCTTCATCCATATTGGCGACCCAACTCTTATAAATACCTAATTTGAATGGCTTGATACGCTGCATTTTTACCGACGGTGCTCTATTTAAACTAATAAAATTCACACCTGTTTTGGCTGAAATTTCACCAATTTCATCACTATCCGTAGCTACCCAAAAAGTACCTGCGGCATAACTATCCTTACCTATACTCATTGCTTCATCTAATCGTTTGACCTCCGCACCAGCTTGCAATAATAAGTTTACAGCTTTATACCCCGCATTTTCGGTCGTGGAAAATAAATATCCCCCCTTTCCTTTTCCTTCTACCGTCCCCGTCGCTTTTTCAATTAAACCTTCAATCAAGGTGGTTTTGGCTGAAAAAGATTCGTTGATTCTATCTACTTGTACGCCCATTTGCATCGGCAAAGTCCAACCTGCTAAATCATAAGGTGGTTTTGGAGGACCACCTGGATATAAATATTGATTAGGATATTCCTGCTTTTCCATCAAATCAACTAAAAACGGTCGAAAGGATTGTGCGCCATAAAAAATGATACTTCCCTTTTGATACTTCTTATCCTTTATCACAAAATCACTGGTCGCTCGATGCGCTTCTAGACCACCTCTTTGCAATATTTCCACCAAATTTCTCGCTTCCCCTTTATCCCATTGTTCAGCTGGTAAAATGTATGCAAAAGCCTCCTCTTTATTTTCAATGGCATCTCTACCCATCAGGTAAATATTGCGCATAAATTGCTCTTTTCGATCTGCTGC
>CALDTJ010000640.1 GCA_937924145.1 uncultured Saprospiraceae bacterium | reverse complement strand
TTACCAATTACGCAGGTTCGAGTAGAAAACCGATAGCAACATATCGGGTTAAATCAATTATCTTTGTCTGATAACATTTTGTAGATAATTGTTTAACAATATAATCAAGCGACTTCGTGTCGCACGAGACTAGAAATATCGACAACTATTATTTATTTAAAGTTAACAAGTTATTTTTTTAACGTCACCTGGCAAGCGTTACTTTACAAGAGACAATCGCCAGAGGCGAACTAAATAGAGGTTGCGGGCTACAAGCCCTAACCATCATCGCTTAAATTTAGTGATGTACCTACATTTTCACAACTCTCCGCACCGTTTGCCCTTTATTCGTCTCAATGCCCAATAAATAAACACCAGAAGGTAGATTACTGACATCTAATATCGTGGAACTCAATCCCGAAAGCACATTTAATACAGATTTATTCATCATCATTTTTCCACTTACATCAAATAATCTCAAGTGTAAATCTGAAGTCGATTTCAAGTCAATATCTGCTTGAATATAGGATTGTGCAGGATTAGGAAAAACGGTAATAGATGTAATGTCTATTGGCACCTCCGTAACGGCAACATCACAGGCAGAATTAAAAATAAACGAAGAGGAAAATTCGCTAGTAACCATTAAATCACAGACCGATTGTGCCTGAATTTCGTAGGTGCTACACTGTATCAAGCCATCAATAAAAACCGCATTGGGAGCGTTCGTAGTTTTGGTAGTCCATTCTTCTGTACCTTGGATTCTGTATCTATAGGTAAAATCAATAGCAGTTTCGACAAGCGGCCAACTCAAGAAAGCTATATCATCTCTAGGTTCATCCAATAGACTTATCTCGCTAGGGATAAGACAACCTCCTGAACTACCTAAAATATTAACACAATAGTCTTCTACCTCTCCAAAGTCAAAATTGTCGCATGGCTCTGGTTTGGTAGTACTATTTCCTTCTCTCCACTTTATGGCTACTCTCATTCGAGTCAAACCAGGGGTTGCATTCTCAGGTATTAAAATAGTATCCACTAATTCTGTCTGAATATCTTTATCCAAATTAATAACACTTTCCGCTTCTAAGTCAAAAACTCCATCCTGATTAAAATCAATCCATACTTGTACATTTTCATCAAAAGGGAAATTTTGGTAAGATATGCCTACCGTCATTTCATAGCTTTCACCTGGTTTTAGATCAGTGCTGAGTCCAGTATAATCACCATATCCACCCTCAGATCCTGTTTCGCTGTTCAATGTATTCAGTTTAACTGTAGAAATCCATTCATCCTCAAATTTGCCTGAAGAAGCACAATATTCCATATCTGTACACGATCCACAACCATTGGTAGTATAAGTTTGAATGGGTGAATAATCTGTTACTAGGTTGCTACAAATAGTTCTAATTTGAAATTCATATTGTGTACAAGTAGTCAATCCGTCAAATACTATAAAATTATCCGTCGTTGGAAATAATTCTGAGTTTCCACCTACTTCATTAAATCGAACTTCATATCGCTGTGCGGCAAATAATGGATTCCACTCTAATCGTAAATTATTATTGGTAGAACTAGCCACTCGAATATTTTCTGGAGGCAGACAACAACCATCTGATTTAAATGTATAGATTCTGGTATATCCACTAGTCTCGTTTCCACAGTCACTTTTTAGTTGGAATTCATAATCGGTACAAGCTGTAAGCCCCGTTAAATTTAATGGAGCAGAGACATTATTTAAAGTCGTCCAGTTCGTAGTTCCTGTAGGTCGATACCTAATGGTAGCAACAGTCTCCTCCTCAGTTGATATCCAGTTGATAGTTACAGCGACATCAATAATATTATCTATCGAAATGGCTAATGGCATAGGACAAGGTCCACAATTACCCATTAATAAATCTATACTATTGAATAAATTTAATTGTCCTCCTGTCGCTACTAAAGTATCTAAAGCTGAATTGGGTTTTGCTCCTTGTAAAATATATTCCCGAACCAATAATGCTGCTTCGGCAGGATTGTTTTTAACCAAGTCCCCAAAATTATTACAGGGCGCAGAATAAAGCAAACCAATAGCGCCCGTTACATGAGGAGTTGCCCCTGATGTACCGCCAAATGGGCCATACTTATTGCCTTTTTCCAAAGTATAAGCGTCCTCTCCAAAAGCAGCTAAATCAATATTTTCTTTACCAAAACCAGCAAAAAACTCCTTTTCTCCTACCCGATTAACATTGGTCACTCCGATAAGATAATCACTTGGACAAGTGGTCGGCAGGTCTCCCTCTACGTCTACATTTGTGTTTTCATTGGCGGTCGCACCTGTATTTAAGATACCAACAGCACCTAGTTGGTCATACAAATTACACCATACGGGCGCATCCTCAGGTCTTCCATTATCGACCCCCCAAGAAGCATTGGTGGCAACGATGAATGCCCCTTCTGCCCCATTCGTTTCATTATATAGAGTTCTAAGTGCCAATGGGTAGCCATAACCTGCAAGAAGCGTTGCTTCATCGGCTTCAAAATCCGTTTTGACCATCATTACTTTGACATCCCAGTTAACACCAGCTACTCCAATGCCATTATTACCTTTTGCGCCCATGATGCCCATTACTGGAGTACCGTGTCCACCCCCTTCTCCTACTTCGCCTGTATTTGTACCTGCATTCCAACCATAAACATCATCTATGTAGCCGTTATTATCATCATCAATTCCGTTGCTTGGAATTTCCTTGTGATTCTTCCAAAGGTTGTTGCCAAAATCTTCGTGCAACAAATCTACTCCATCATCTAGAGCAACTATGACAATCGTGTCGCCATTCACTGTGACGCCTCCCGTAGTGACGTCCCAAGCTAAATCTGCATCCAAATCTGCCTCTGTATTCCCTCCAATTTCACCATCATTGATGTATTGCCACTGTTCTATAAAATTGGGATCATTGGGTATTTTTCTTGGGGCAAGTAAGTGGTTAAATTGTGCTAAAACTACCGCTTTTTCTGCTCGTAGATTTTGTAAAAATTGGCGTTCGTGAATCCTGCCAAAATCAAATTGGACTTGCCAGATATTCATCGTTTCCGATAAACACTTTTTTACTTTAAGCTGCGTATTTCTTCCTCTATATTGGTCAAATTTTCGCAAGATGGGTTGAATACTATTAATTTCTTTGTGGAATTGAATGATAAATTCACCCTGAACATGATCTAATCGCTGTGCATGGACAAAAGTTGTAAAAAGTAAACCTAGTAGAAGGAAGGTACATCGTAGCATAAAATTCTTTTTCTGTGGTATCGGTTTCGTTTCTGTTTGTTCTTTAACGTAAAAAAATGGATTTTAATACAAATCTTAATTTTTTAGGCAATGTGATTAAAATATTTAAACGCCATTTTTAAGATTGCTAAAGATAGGATTCAATACGTAAGAATTTATTATTTGGGTATAAAAGTGAAAAAAAAGTTATCTTATGTTTTATAAAAAGCGGATGCTATGACGCTTGATAGACATTCTAAACTAGGAATTAGATTTAGCTGTATGCATAAAAGTAAAACAAGAAACTGGCAAAAGATTCTAATTTTATGTAACTTAGCTGGTAGATATCCTTCCCTCCGACCCACTTATTCAATACCCACTTATACTTAAGAAAAAATTTGACTTAATAATTTGATTTACAATTAATTAAGCACATATTTTTATAAAATATAATATAGCTATTCAGCAACATAACTAATTAGACTTTCTTTTACCATTTAGGTATTTAAGTACATTTAGAACACGACTTAAATGCACTTAAATATCTAAATGGTTGAAAAAATGAGTGATAAATCCAGTTGGTGAATAGTTACAATATAATTTAGTTTTAAAAAGATAGTTTAGACAACTTTTCAACGAATGTCTTAGCTATTCGAATATGAGAAAACTGGCGATTGAGAACCGCCTTCAAAAGACTACACACTATGATCTTTAACAGCCTTGCTTTTTTTGCATTTATAGGCATTTTCTTACCCGTTTACTTTTTTTTGAAAGGTAAACCAAGACTGTGGTTATGCCTTGCAGGTAGCTATTTTTTTTATGGATGGTGGGATTACCGTTTTTTGAGTTTAATCCTTATTTCTACCCTAATTGACTATACCGTCGGCTTAATGCTGAGCAATGAAACGGAGGAGAAACGTCGAAAAAAGTTATTGATCGCCAGTATGGTGGTGAATTTAGGGTTTCTAGGCTTCTTCAAATACTTTAATTTTTTTGTAGAATCTTTTCAAGATATGGTGCTAAGCATGGGCATGACGCCCTCCTTTAACACCCTGCACATCATACTTCCTGTCGGTATCTCTTTCTATACTTTTCAATCCATGAGTTATACCATTGATGTCTATTATAAAAAGATACCAGTGGAGACAGATTTTATCAGATTTGCCACCTTTATTTCTTTCTTTCCTCAGTTAGTGGCTGGTCCAATTGTCAGAGCTAAAGAATTTCTACCACAGTTTAAAATGGATAAGGAATTCGACTGGAACCGTTTTAACTCAGGTACAGGTCAAATGATCTGGGGATTCTTTAAAAAAATAGTTGTAGCAGATTCTTTGGCACCTTTTATAGATCAATGTTTTGCCGCACCCGAAACCTTCTCGTCTTTGCATTTAATGGTGGGGGTTATCTTCTATTCCTTCCAAATTTATTGTGATTTTAGCGGCTATTCGGACATTGCTATTGGACTTGCCAGAACAATGGGCTTTGACTTTCCAGACAACTTCAAAACACCCTATTTTTCTACGGGATTCAGTGAATTTTGGGGTCGCTGGCACATTACTTTGTCCAGTTGGTTTAGAGACTATCTATACATTCCATTAGGTGGAAATAGAAACGGTACTTTTAATACCTATAAGAATACCATGATTACCAATTTGTTAAGTGGGTTTTGGCACGGTGCTAATTGGGTCTTTCTATTTTGGGGCTTTTTGCATGGTATCTACATCATTATTCAACGATTGGCTGGACCATACTTTGGTCGTTTCATGGATACTATTCGCTTACCAAAATTTGGTAGAAATGCCATCAATATTTTCTTAGTCTACACCGCAACTTGCTTTGCTTGGATTTTCTTTCGCGCTACTGACTTCGGTAATGCTTTAGATGTAATTGCAGGCATCGGAAAGTTTGAAAACTTCACTTTTGGAAGTATCGTCAATAAATTCTGGTTTGTCAAAGGCGCATTAGTAATTGGTTTATTATTAATGGTAGAAATAGCAGACTTGAAATTCAACTTTGGAAATTTGGTTAAGAAAGAACCGATTTTTAGGGTGGTTTCGTTCGCTACAGTGATGATGCTGATTGCTTTCTTTGGGACTTTTGGTAGTAATGCTTTTATTTATTTTGTTTTTTAGATTTACCACATAGTTATATGGAACTGAAGTTCAAAACGATATTAGGATTACCACATAGCCACATAGTAAAAGCACATAGAGCACAATAGTTTTCTAAGCTATATGTTGACCGAGCAGTAGCATTTCTGCTAAGCTAGATTTTGACGAAAATCTTACTCTTTTTAAAGTATTGTAATAGTGTCTAGCTTAGCAAAATGCTAACGCTCGAAAGTGTCAAAGCTAACGCTCGAAAAACTATGTTTTCTATGTGTTTTACTATGTGGCTATGTGGTAAACAACGAGTAGTTTTAACCCCAGACTCGATTAGGACTATTGTGGTATAAAAATTAGTCAACATCTAGTTCCCATAATACCATCTAATTCACTACTTTTGCCATCAATAAAATCAAAGCACTTTTGATATAAAGTGCCAATCCTGAGAAAATTATGCCCAAAGCAAAGGTCAATTATTGGTTATTTCAAGCCAATCCTCAAGTATTTCGCTTGCAGGAAGCCTTAGCGGATGATGCACTTCGAACTTTTGCGGTCAAAGCTCACAAAAAAAGTATTGCGGAAGGTGATAAAATTATTCTTTGGCAATCGGGCAAAAAAGCAGGTTGCTATGCACTGGCTACCGCTCTATCGACTCCTCAATTAATACCACACTCAGAAAAAGAAAAAGCGTATTTTAAAACGACGCCAGCAGAAGATCAACGAATTCTTTTACAGATAGATTATAACCTTTGGAACCGCCCCATTACTAAAGAAATTGTACCAAATAGCCAACCGTTTCAAGAATTTTACGCAGGTATTCCTGGTACCAATTTCAAAGCAACTCAAATTCAATATCAGCAATTGGTAGAGGTGGTTGAGCATCTAGATATGGTGCATGAACCAGAGGTAGAATATGCCACCAATCGCTTTTATCAGCATACCTTAAATACTATCTTACAAGGCCCTCCAGGGACAGGCAAAACCTACCAAACGGTCAATTATGCGCTGTCTATTATAGAAAATCGAACACTCAAGGAATTGGCGATTGAGCCTAGAAAAGATCTACGGCAGCGGTTTGAAAAATACAGAGCGAAAGGACAGATTCAGTTTATTACGTTCCATCAATCTTATGCTTATGAGGACTTTGTAGAAGGAATCAAACCAAGCACTAAAGATGGTCAAATCGAATACAATATTGAAGACGGTATTTTCAAACAAATTGCCCTAAAAGCCAAAGCATCTGCCAAGTACAAACAAAAGCACGTTCTAATCATTGATGAAATAAATAGAGGTAATATACCTGCTATTTTTGGAGAGCTAATTTCATTGATTGAACCAGATAAAAGAGCTGGGCAAACAGAGTCGATTGAGACCTTACTTCCCTACTCTAAGACCTCATTTTCTATTCCTCCAAACCTCTATTTATTAGGTACGATGAATACGAGTGATCGGAGTATTGAGGCGATGGATATAGCGTTGAGAAGACGGTTTAATTTTGTAGAAATGCCACCTCAACCTGTACTTTTGCAGCCAGCAATTGAGGCAGGAGTTAATCTCGAAAAACTGCTAGGAACTATCAATAATCGGATTGAAGCCCTACTGGATAAGGATCATTTAATTGGTCATGCTTACTTCATGGAAGTGGCAACTTTGGATGATTTAATGGAGCTATTTGCCAAGAAAATTATCCCGCTTTTAAAAGAATATTTTTTCGGTGATTTGAATAAAATTGGTTTAGTATTAGGAAAGCAATTTTTCAATAAAATCAAACCTGCTGATTCGACTATATTTGGTGATTTTGATGGAGAATTTGTAGAAGCATTGAACTATAAAAAAGTATATATTTTGAAGGCGCCAATTGATTGGAAGGAACGTGATTTTATCAAAGTTTATGACAAAAATTATGTTGCCTAAAATCATCTTTACGGTAACCAATGACCTCTCCTACGATCAACGGATGATTCGTATCTGTAACTCCTTAGCAAATAACGGTTATGAAGTCCTTTTAGTAGGTAGAAATAAACCTAATTCCATTCCATTAGCTACTCAAAAATTTCAGCAAATCCGATTTGACTTATGGTTTACCAAAGGGAAATTGTTCTATTTAGCTTATAATATTCGATTGTTTTTTTTCTTATTGAAAAACAGATTTGATATCATTGGGAGCATCGACTTAGATACTTTACTACCTTGTTTTTTAGTATCAAAATTGAAGGGTAAACCATGTGTTTTTGATGCCCACGAATATTTTACGGAAGTACCAGAGGTGGTCGATAGACCAATGACAAAATGGGTCTGGGAAAAACTAGGTAATTGGATTATTCCAAAATTACAATATGCTTATACGGTGAGTGCTTCTTTACAAAAATTATTTTCTAAAAAATATGGGCTTAGTTTCGGTTTGATTCGGAATATTTCTGTTCAAAACCGAATTCTTTCCAGCACTCAAAGTGCTGGAAAGACTAATTCCAGACCGATCATTTTATACCAAGGTGTATTGAATGAAGGAAGAGGATTAGAGCAAATGATTTCAGCCATGCAAAAATTGAAAAACGTCGAACTTTGGCTGGCAGGTGAAGGTGATTTATCCAAAAAATTAAGACAATTAATTAAAGATCTAGCATTAGAAGATAGGATAAAATTTCTTGGGTATTTATCCCCAACAGCATTGAAAAACATTACAAATCAAGCTACCATTGGGCTCAACTTATTAGAAAATAAAGGATTGAGTTATTATTATTCCTTAGCTAATAAAACTTTTGATTATATCCATAGCGAATTACCCGCTATTCATCCTAATTTTCCTGAGTATCAGATGATTAATGAAGCCCATGAAGTCGGTATTCTGGTGAACGATTTAGAGCAAGAGACTTTAGTAAATGCCATTCAGAAATTATTATCAGATAGAGCTTATTACGAACAGTTAAAGATCAATTGTCGGGCTGCAAAATCGGTTTATAATTGGCAAAAAGAAGAAAAGAAACTGATCGAATTTTATCAAGCGATTGATG
>CALDTJ010000639.1 GCA_937924145.1 uncultured Saprospiraceae bacterium | reverse complement strand
CGCTTTCAGATGAAAGTATCTGAAAATATCGCCATTGGAAATATTCCAAGATTGGATGAATTACCTACCATAAAAGATGCTGCCCATAAGAGTCTGGCAGATACCGTAGTTGATAATTTACCAGAAAAATATCAACAATTTTTAGGCAAACGTTTTGCCAATGGAGTAGAGTTATCTGGGGGACAATGGCAGAAAATTGCTTTAGCACGGGCTTATATGAAGGATGCTCAACTGTTAATTTTGGATGAGCCAACTGCTGCCCTAGACGCTAGAGCAGAACATGAAGTTTTTCTACGTTTTTCTGAATTAATAGAAGGGAAAATGGCTGTATTAATCTCTCATCGTTTTTCTACGGTGAGAATGGCAGATCGTATTTTATTTTTAGAGAATGGTCAAATGAAAGAATTGGGTAGCCACGAAGAATTATTGGCACAAGATGGGAAGTATGCGGAGTTGTTTAATTTGCAGGCGGCTGGGTATCAGTAATGGCATACTCTTAGATTTTGTAATTATTATGACGATTTATGCTTTCAGTAAAAGTCTTGTGTATTACATTTGAGTTAGAAAAAAATATTGATTAGAATTGGAATATTGCTTAAAATTGTTGATTAATTATTTGATCCTTAATGAGTTAGAGCGTTTTGTCAAGAAGCGAATAATTAGTAATAAATATATTTTCATAAAAAAAATGTTTTTTTAAACCCAAAATATACAGAACTTGTATACTATCGAATTTTAAAGATTGTAAATTCTATACCCTTCTATTTTATCTCCCCCCTATTTTGAAATAATTATCACTTTACAACGCTATGAGAAATATTGCTTATTGTTTATTTTTGGTATTAGTATTGTCTGCTTGTAAAAAAGAGCAGGAAATTATTACGCCTGAAATCGAAGTGCCTGTAACAACTTTCACACTAACATTTGAAAATGTTATGAAAGCTCATAACTTTTTTCAATCTGGGACCACGGATTTAATTCAACTTGAAGAACGCAAAACCTATACTTTTGTGGCAGGTGTTGGTATGCATCTTTCTTTTGTGACGATGTTATTGGAATCTAACGATCTCTTTTATGGATTTGAAGACAAAGGTATAGCCTTATATGATGAAAATGGTGTAGCACTTACAGGAGATATTACTTCTGAGGTGCGTTTGTGGGATGCAGGTATAGCCATTAACGAAATAACGGACAAAGGAAATCGCAAAACGTCTCGACAACGAGCACTTCATTCTGAAATACGTGAAGATGACGTTATTCAACTAGTTGATTCTTTAAAAGATGATTTGGTTTATCCAAGACCTGATTCTACTATTCGCCTTTCCTTGGAACATGATGGTAATAATCAATTTATATTGACTATTGAAAATATTTCAAGTGACGAATTTTTAAATAGTACCCTATCCCCTGGAGTATTTGCAATTCATCAACAAAATAAACAATTATTTAAAGCAGGAGAGAAAGCCCCTAGTGGTTTCGATGCAATGGCAGATAATGGGGATAATGCTGTTTTATGGGCTCAAGTATCAGAAGAAACAGGTTTTACCTCTATTATTGGTACAGGAGTTTATATTGTTCATAAAGAGGGGAATCCTATTTTTACAAATGGAGAACAAGATAGAGGACAAGGACTGGAAACATTAGCCGAATATGGAAACCCAGAGATTCTGCATAATGTATTGAAAGCAGATAGTACTTTTCCTGAGGTAGGATTATTCAATGATCCTATAGGAAATGATGTGTTAAATCTTGGCGGTAAATTGGTGCCAGGTGACAGATACGAATTTTCTTTTAATGCTAATCCTGGTGATTATGTGAGTATTGCTAGTATGTTGGTTGAAACCAATGATTTATTTTTTGCCTTTGCTGAAGGTGGATTAGAGTTGTTTCCACTTGGACTGCCTTTGAATGGCGAAGTGACAAATAAAATTCAATTATGGGATTCTGGTACAGAATCGAATGAATTTCCTGGTGCAGGTTGCTTTCAACCATTAAGAAATGGTGCAAAAGAAAGTACAGATGAGCATGGGGTTGTTCAACCAGTAAATGATGCTTTTATTTATCCTGCTATTAGTGATTTAGTTCGTGTTACAATTAAAAGTGAAAACTAATTAGTGATTTTCATCAAATTCCTCCAACTCCATAACCTTCTCCTCCCAAGTTTCCATAGCAATATCTAGCTCATCCTTTTTAGCTTGATAATCTGCCATGACTTTTTGCTCGTCTGGGCTACCATAAAAGCCAGATTGCGCCATTTTACCTTCTAACTGCTCGATTTTTTCTTCTAATTGACCAATTTTATTTTCGGCATTTTGAGCAGACCGTTGGAGTTTTTTGCGTTCCTTTTTTTCTTCAAAAGTTAATTCTCGCTTTTCCGTTGCTTGGACTTCTACTTTTTTAACAGGAGCGACTTTGTGTTTACTTTTCTCCAATTCTACTTGCCGCATATTCTCCATCTCCCGTTTTTCTAGGAAAGCATTTACATCACCAATATGGTCAAATAATTGTTTATCTCTAAATTCAATAGTTCTAGAAGTTAAATCACTAAGGAATTCTCTATCGTGAGAAACGACGATCATCGTACCATCATATTGGATTAATGCCTGTTTTAAGACATCTTTGGAGATCATATCCAAGTGATTGGTAGGTTCATCCAGCACCAACAAATTGAAAGGTCTTAGAAGTAAACACGCTAAGGCTAATCTTGCTCTTTCTCCACCTGAAAGTACCGATACTTTCTTATCCACATCTTCTCCACTAAACATAAATGCCCCTAAAATATTTCTTAGTTTAGTTCGCATTTCTGGTGGAGAGGCGTTTTCCATCGTCTCCAAAAGGGTTAGGGTAGGGTGTAAAGTATCTGATTGATCTTGAGCATAATAGCCTACAGAGACGTTGTGTCCTAACTTAATATCGCCACTCGTACTAGGTAATTTATTGACCAATATTTTTGCTAAAGTCGTCTTTCCTTGTCCATTTTGCCCCACAAAAGCGACTCGATCTCCTCGATCTAATTTTATATCAACTCCTTCTAAAACCTTTAAAGCCCCGTAGTGTTTTTTGACATTTTGCCCATCTACTACGATGTCTCCAGAACGAGGTGCAGGAGGGAATCGCAAATTCATAGCCCCTGCATCTTCACTATCAATTTCAACCCGTTCCATTTTATCCAATGCCTTTTGCATGGATTGTGCCATCTTGGTTTTGTTGGCTTTTGCCATAAAACGAGCAATGGTTCTTTCCTTTTCGGCAATAACTTTTTGTTGATTTTGGAAGGTCGCTTTTTGTTTTTCTCGACGTTCTTTTCTGAGTTGAACGAATTTACTATAAGCTGCTTTGTATTCAAAAATATTCCCTAGTTCTACTTCAATCGTTCGCTTGGTAACCGCATCCAAAAATTGCTTATCGTGCGAAATCGTAATAACAGAACTAGGGTAGGTTTTTAAAAACTGTTCTAACCATATAATAGATTCGATATCCAAGTGGTTAGTCGGCTCATCCAATAATAAATAATCTGGTTTTTGTAATAATAATTTTGCTAACTCAATTCGCATTTGCCAACCTCCACTAAATTCATCAGTCAATCTGCCTAAATCTTTATGCTTAAATCCTAACCCTTTTAAGATACGCTCGGCATCTGCCTCCATTGTTACTCCTCCTAAAAAGCTAAATCGGTCATTTAACTCAGAAAAATCTTCGATTAATTTGGCGTAAGCCGCACTTTCGTAGTCGGTGCGCTCTGCCATCTCATTATTAATTTCGGCGATTCTTTTCTCAATTTCTAC
This sequence comes from uncultured Saprospiraceae bacterium, assembly GCA_937924145.1. Lineage (GTDB taxonomy): Bacteria > Bacteroidota > Bacteroidia > Chitinophagales > Saprospiraceae > JAFMDF01. The sequence goes on along the minus strand of CALDTJ010000639.1, from coordinate 2,853 downwards.
TGCCTCATTAAATGCCGTTAAGGTTTCTTGTAAAACGGTTTTCCCTTTTGGTAAAAACATTTCTTGGTGTAAAAAGCCTAAGGTTTTTTCATTCGGCATTGTGATATTACCACCATGTGGCGTAATTTCTCCTGCAATGATTTTTAGTAAAGTTGATTTACCAGCACCATTTCGACCCACTAAGCCTACCTTATCAGCGTCGTGAATCACAAAATTGACGCTATTCAATAAGATCCTATCTCCATATTGCACAAATACATTCGAGGCACTAATCATTGAAAACTATGAATTATGAGTTATTAATTATGAGTTTGCAAAATTACGGTTCATTTGGAAGAGTTGTTGGATTATTGGTTCATTAATTATCTGATTTATATAAATTATAACCAAAAGTTGTTTTTATTTATTACTTTTGGTAAAAATGTTACTATGCTGATCGGAAGAAAAAAAGAAATACAGATATTGAACGAAGTATTATCATCTCCAAAGGGCGAGATGATAGCTGTGCTAGGTAGACGAAGAGTAGGAAAAACGTTTCTGATCAATACCATTTATGAGCAAAATATTATTTTTAGACAGACGGGTATTAGAAATGCTACAAATGAAGAGCAACTTCGTGCATTTATGGTTAATGTAGAAAGGCTTGCAGGGAAAAAACAAGAGCCTGTTAAAGATTGGTTAGATGCTTTTTTTCGATTGAGAGATGCATTAGAACCACATTTACAAGAAGATAAAAAACAAATAATTTTCTTAGATGAGTTGTCTTGGTTAGCTGTTAAAGGATCTAAATTCTTGGACTTTCTAGGTTATTTTTGGAATGATTGGGCAGTTCGACAGAATTTGGTGATTGTGCTATGTGGTTCTGCCTCTTCTTGGATTATTCAAAAAGTAATTAATGATAAAGGGGGATTACATAATCGTGTTACTAAATATATTCGTTTAAAACCTTTCACACTTTTAGAAACAGAAGAATATTTGAAAAGTAGACATTTTTCATTTACTCGCTACCAAATCGTTCAATTATATATGGCTTTTGGTGGAGTACCTTTGTACTTAGAAGAAGTTAAAAAGGGAAAAAGTGTTATTCAAAATATTAATGATATATGTTTTGAAGAAACAGGCTTACTAAAAGATGAATTTAATCGACTTTATCCCGCCTTATTTGAGAATTCGGATAAGTATATAGCTATTATTCGGACTTTAGCAGACTCACATAAAGGACTGAGCCGTCAAGAAATAATCAAAAATGCAAAGGTGGCAAATGGTAGCTCTACTAGTAAGATTTTGGAAGAATTAGAACAGTCGGATTTTATAATGGCTTATCATCCATTCAAAAAGAAAAAGAAGGATAAAATATATCGTTTAACGGATGAATATTCCCTTTTTTACTTAAGATTTATTGAAAATACCGCTTATGAAGGTGCTGGTACTTTTATGCAATTAAGTGATAAGCAGGCGTTTAAAATTTGGTGCGGTTACGCTTTTGAGAGTATTTGTATGAAACATGTTAAACAAATCAAAAGGGCCTTAGGTATTGGAGGTGTATATACAACTACTCATTCGTATTTAAAACAAGGAACTGAAGACGAGGAAGGTATTCAAGTAGATATGCTAATAGAACGAGCAGATCGGGTTATTAATCTTTTTGAGATTAAATTCTATAATACCGAGTTTGTTTTTACCAAAAGTTATGGAGAAAAACTAAGAAAGCGACTGTGGGCATTTCAAAGATTGTCTAAAACTCGCAATCACGTTTGGCTGACAATGATTACTACTTTTGGTGTTAGACACAACCAACATAGTTTAGGTTTAGTAGAATTTGTATTGACTTTAGATGATTTATTTTTAGAAGAAATAGATTATTTCTAAGGCTTACTCAATCGTCCCCAACCCAATCGGAAGACCAATATCAACCCAATCAAAATGAAGAAAACGTATTGTACAGGCATATAAGAAAAGACATAAATTCTAGTTTTTTCCATAAACCACATAATCAATAATACAGCTCCGACCATCCAAATTAAGCCCGATAACTTACCGAACCCTGGGATTTTATCTAGATTGACAGATTTTCTAATAATCATCAAAGTAGCAAACATGGATATAATCGGTAAGATTTGCGTGAATACATCTGCTTGCATTACACTTCTTCTTTCAAATAAAAATAAGTAAATATTAAGCGTTACGGAAAAAATACCAGGTACTGCTGCTAAATAAATTATTGTCGAATAATATATTTGCCAAACAGGTTCGTCTTCCTCTCCTTTCCCGATGACTGTTCCAATGAAGGCGGCTAAAGGGAGTAATAAAAAGAAACCAACGATATAAGCAGGATTGACAGATAATAAGTCAAAAAAATCTTTTAGAGTCATAATACTTCGTTTAGGGAGTGAAAGCCAAAAATAACGCCATTTTTGAATATTTGCTTACTTCCTAGGTTTATATCTAGCTTTTGTCAAAATCTCCTGCATATCATCTAATGCAATCAACTCTTTTAAGGTAGTTTCAGGATGTCGTTTCATGTAAGCTTTGACAATTTGCCAGCCTATCCAATTGCCTACTTCCCCAGGTGATTCTTCAGTTAAGCCAGAAGATTTTGGTGCAGGACTGACGAGGGATTTAAAACTTTGCATATTGTCAGAGAACATCATTTCCTCTTTTAAAAAATGACCGTAAATATCTAACTCAAAAGCATTCACCCAGGCTGTTTGCTGAGCAGTATAGCCCAATTTGATACTGTCTGGTTGATAAGGCATTAAGTGGTCGAGGACGTATAATTTTTTCCCATTTTGGATGATGTGATCTATAAACTTATTGCCTTCAACAGCGCCTGTTAAATCTTCCACTAAGCCC
>CALDTJ010000638.1 GCA_937924145.1 uncultured Saprospiraceae bacterium | reverse complement strand
TTCTCACTCAAGAAACCATAACCAGGGTGAATGCCATCTGCACCTGTGCTTTTGGCTGCATCAATGATTTTGTCCATTACCAAATAAGATTGATTCGATGGGGCAGGGCCTAAAAAAATCGCCTCGTCTGCGTAGCGAACGTGCAAAGCATTTCGATCTGCCTCTGAATAGACTGCTACAGTCTTGATGCCCATTTTCTTGGCAGTACGCATAACTCGAATGGCTATTTCGCCTCTATTGGCTATTAATATCTTTTTCATGGTTTGGTTATTTTTTAATTGTTCCAATTAGATAGTATTGGATCACGGATTTAACGGATTTGAACGGTTGCTTTAGCATCCCGTCTGCTAAAGCGGTTCAGAAGTTTACACTTCCTCATACTCTAGGTCGTGTTCTTTTCTTTAATCTACGATAATTGTTGGAATGCTTTCCATGCTGTGGCTGCTAGTTTATTCGTCAAATTTTCAATATAATAACTACCAGCAGCAGGGTCAACTACTCTATCCATATAGCTTTCTAGTTGCATTAAATGCTGTACATTCAAAGCGATTCGTTGAGCGAATGGAGTACCTAAGCCGTCTTTGACTTCATCCGAAGGATAAATGTATAAACGTTTTGCACCACCAATAACGGCTGCCATTGCTTGGGAAGTCGCCTTTATTTTATTATAATTTTCGTTGTCTGTCTGCGTAGAAGTCGTTAGGTGTGCCTCAATATTTGGAAGGGCAGGACTGGTAATTTTCCAAGCATCCAAAATCTGTTGCCAACATAATTTTAAAGCCCTAGTTTTGGCGATATTGACAAAATAGCTATCACCAATGGAAATAGAAAATTGAATTTGTGAATGGTATTGCGCTAAATCTAAACCATGCTGATTTAAATCACTTAAGGCTGCATTACCTTGCTTTAAAGTTTGAGCAAGTTCCGTAACTACTTTTTGAGTACCACGATTGAATGCTCTGGTATTAATCGTCATTAGCTGCGACTTCGGCAATTTTTCGACGATCTCTTTTAATCTTGTAGCATCTTTAGCGTTGTTCACGACCCCACCTTTAAAACTAAAAGTGCAAGCTAATTTCTCTACTTCATATTCTTTCTCTGCTACGTAATCCAAGAAAAAGTTCATAAACCGTTTCCAAGATTTTTGTTTGAAAATAAAATGCGTAGAAACCCATTCTAATTCAATATCTTTCAACAAGGTTTTTAATTCTGTTTTGGAAGGGCTTTTGCGCAATTCAAAAGCAATGGCATTTGCTCCATTCATCAAGGCATTTAATGCCTCTTTGTTGGCAAGTTGCATATTGCCCACTTGCACTTTTACGCCTATTTCCCAACTATTGGAAGTTCTTTGATTGTTCAAAGGACTCGCTTTAGTCGGTAAATCATCTGCATGCGCAAAAGGTGTCAAGGTAATGTCCTCATTGACTTCCCAATTCAGCCCATCAATTGGTTTCCCTTTTAAGTCTTTTTCTACTTTCGCTAACCAATCAGCTTTAGAAACAGATTGGAATTGTTCGAATAATGTTGCCACTTCGTATGGTTTTGGGTATCAGGTGCTAGGTGTCAGGTATCAGGTGTAAAACCATGAACCGTCTACCGTGAACCGTCTACCGTTTTAATGCATTTCAATAATTACCTGTCCCTTATCAACTGCTGTTCCTTTAGTTACTTCTATAGATTTTACGACCCCATCTCCCTCTGCTTTCAAGACATTCTCCATTTTCATTGCCTCTAAGATTAACAAAGCATCGCCTTTAACCACTTCTTGGTCTGGACTTACTAAAATATCTAGTACCAACCCTGGCATCGGTGCTTTGACATTCGTCATTTTTTGAGAACCCGCCGCTGATAAGCCCATTTCTTTGACCAATTGATCGTAGCTATCTTCAATGTTAATTTCGTATTTATTCCCATTGATTTTGATCGTCATGGTTTTATCGTTGAAATTAGCATTTTCTAATTCTGCTCGATAGGCTTTGCCATCTTGTAAAATGTGAAAATCTCCGTCCGCAGTTTTTACCATGTCTAAATCTGATAAGTCATCTGCTTTGAGTGGGAAAGATTGTTCGCCGATGTTGATATTATAGTTCATTGGTAATTTTCAATGTACAGGCGAATTCATTCGCCTTTTAGTTTTAAAATAAGATTTTTGAAGGCGAATGAATTCGCCTGTACTAGGAAACTTTAAAAATCAATTTCTTCTTTTTCAAAAGTACTTAATGGAATACCTAAACGCTGGTAATATTCTTCTCCAAATTTATCCAGAAAAGCATCTTTTCCTTTTTTTGTAAAATTGGGCAATAGTAAAGACCACATGACATCATCCCAACTGCCTTTTCTCGCAGGAAAATAAGTCTTCGATACATGCCAGTAAAAAGCAGTCACCCAAATAGATTTGCAAATATTATGATAAGCGCCTGGTGTCGGTTCCTTTTTCATATTTCCAATTTGGATAGAAAAAGAAAACATAGACATCTGAGTTTTAATACTATCCGATTCTATTCTTTGTAAAATATCTTGTACTCTGGAATGCCCAAAAATTTGTTTATCAAAAAAGATAAAAGAATAGTCTTCCTGAATATTATGTAAGACTTTGATACTTTTTTTGATAACATTCCACGATGGAAACTTAGTAGCGACAACTTGCCCTTGCTTATATTTTAACCACATTTCTTCTACAATCGCAGCTAGAAGTGCCTCCTTATCCTTAAAATAATAGGTCAAATTACCTCGACTAATCTTAGCTGCTTGTGCAACTTGATAGAGCGTCGGCGCGCCAAATCCTAACTCGTTAAAGAGTTTCCTACCTGTTTCTATTATTTTTTCTTGCGTATTATTCAATGATATTGAAAGTTGTTTAGATAATTATTTGAACGCTGATTTGCTTTGTAACAAGGATATTATCTCAATGTTTAGCAAATTTAAAATAAATTTAGTCAAAATTGCTAATTTTTAGTTTATTTTATAAAAATCTGTCATTTTGATCTTTTCTCAAAAAAAATCAATCATGTACTTGACTCCTCCCTTACGTCATAGTCTATCTTTGTATTGACAATTAAAAGAATGCCTATATGAAGTTCTAAAAACTAGGATTGAATCACTGATCTGACAGATTTGGACGATTTCTTTGCATGATTTGATCTAAGTCGTGTTTAAAACATAATCTAAACATACCCTTTCGTAAGAAAACATAATAAATCATAACTTCAAGTAGCGTCTTTCTGCATCAAAAAAACTTTGTATAAGCATTAGACTTGTTACCCTTTAAATTATAACCATCTGAAAATATCTTAGCATCCCATCCGCTTTGGCGGTTCAGAAGTTTACACTTCTTCATGCTATTTTCCTCTAAAAATTTCTTCAATAGAAGGACTATTCAACAAATTTTT
>CALDTJ010000637.1 GCA_937924145.1 uncultured Saprospiraceae bacterium | reverse complement strand
ACAAAGCCTGGTAGGATATAGTGGTCACTTTGCCCTTCTGTATATTCGACTTGAGTTATTTTGCCTTTTTTCACAGTTATTTTACCATGAAAAATGATTTTATTGAGGATGTCTATGATATTGCCTGTGATAGTCATGATGAGGGAGTTTAGTACCGACAAATGAATTCAATTTAATAGTAGATGATACACAACTCAGAGAGTTGTGTTACGTTTAGGCGTCAAAAGTAACACAACTCTCTGAGTTGTGCCCTGCAATGATTACTTTTTGGTTTTTCTCAAATTAGAAAGAGGCTTTATACTGAAAATAAAGCAACCTATGATAGCTCCTCCAAGATACTTTACAAAACGAAAAATATTTCCTAAATTGCCCCTCAATCCAAAAAACCATCACTACACAAAAACAGCAGGCCAAATAAATGAACCTAATAGAAAACTGGGTACAGATTGTAGAACAGCACAATGAGAAAGCGATCATTCCCTTTCTAAAACAGTTAAATAAGACACAAAAACAGGACTTACTTCCAACCATTAGTAAGACGGCTAAGGCTTATCTAGAAATCAAAGATAGGTTAATCAACAACAAGCATTTTTACGCTAAAAAAGCATCCAACAAACAAGACCGAATAATAAATTATTCTATTTTCATCTGTGAAAAAGACCACAAAAGTCCATTGCATAAATGGTTGACTGTCAATAAAATAATTACTCCTTTTGTAATAGAAAATATTTTAAATTGGTATTGTCCAGCATGGTTGTCCACCTATCTTAATAATTATGGAACACAGACGGAAATTCCTAAAAATATTAGCTATGAATTAGTGATGCAGATGGTCGATAAGGGCTATATTTCCCCTTCCGAACAATTGTTGGCTAAATTGTTAACCAAAACCATTTTTCAAGAACTCCCCAATCAAAAATGGGTCTATGAATATCAACCGCAGGCACTCTTAAATCATCCCGAAACTATCAAAAAGCATACTTGGTATTTATTTGATTATCAAACACAGATTTATAGGGTAGATCGTTATCTAAAATTGACAAATGAAGAATTCTTGCCTAAAAATTGTTGGCATGATGCCCTTAAAAAATTAGCAACTGCTGATAAGATTGAACGTATAAAACTATTAAAAGCCTGTTTATCAGCCACAACAAAACCCGTCTTTAATAAACCTGCGGCTGGCTGGTTTGCAGGGTTGTTTGAGTTTCTTGAACCTACCGAACAAGAATTAGTAAGTGTTCAAACGGAGTTATTTTCTACCTTTTCGCTACCCTATTCTAAAGTAATCAATACCGCTTTAAAAAGTATTAAAAAAATAGCGCAGCACCCTGAATTTGACGTAGATAAATGCCTTGAAAATTTCGATAAACTATTAATTTCTAAAACTAAATCAGTCGTCTCTAATGCTTTGACTATTTTAGAAAAATTAGCAATTCATCCTTCAAATAAAAGCAAAGCAATTTGCCATTTAGCAACGCTTACTTTTGTACATAGAACAGAAGTTTTACAGGTAAAAGCGGCTAAAATAATTAGTCAATATGGGCTAGTTTACAAAGCAGAATTATCAAAAAAAATCAACCCTAATCAAGCCAATTTATTCCAAAATACTCAGCAAATTTTAAAAGATTTTTCAGTAAAAAACATCACACAAAAACCTGATAATCACTTATTTAAATCGGTAAACAAAAAAATACTTTCTGCAAAAAACAGCATTTCTACTATACAATCATTTGATGATTTTATTGAGATAGCCTTACAAGTTTTTAATAATAACCAGCCTTATCATTTCGAACAATTTTTAGAAGGGTTGCTAAAATATCAACAAGAAATAAAAGGGCCTCAAATAAAAAAACTAACGCCATTATTTAAGCGAGCCTACCAACTAGTTTACAATGAATTACCAAGTCATCAAGGGATGATTGATAATATTTTAGGCATCTTTTTTATGGACTTAGGAGATTTGCTAATTAGTAGGTATCCACAAGAAAGTCAAGGATTACAAAAGATTGCAAAAACGTATCTAGAACAGGGCTTTTTTATCAATGAAGAAGGGACTCCTTTTGATCTAAATTATGCGCATTTATACAGGTGGTATAATCCTTATGATCCTTCGGAAGTTTACACTCCTTTGAAAAAATTATTAGGAGGTGTTTTAAATTATTTGCATCAAAATAAGTCGCTGCCTTTGCTAGCTACTCCGACACATGCCCCGATGTGGATTGATCCCGAAATTTTTATAAAAAAATTGGCGATTTATCAAGCTAAAAAAGAGATTCCTAATGCCATAGATTTGCAGTTAGCCATCTCTAGAATTGCTTTTGAAAATAGTAAAAAAACACTACAACTAGCCAAAGAAAAATTACAAGAAAAATATTACGATCTAGTCGAATTTTTATTGACCAAAAATAAAGGTTTACCAGCTTATATTACCACAGAAAATAGCTCAGATGAAGATATAAAAGGAAGAGCAATTGAGGAAGATAAACGGTCTTTCTATTATGGTTTTATGACGGCAGCCATTACTAAAAATTCGATTTTCAAAAAAGACCACCTCGCACAACTATCTGATTTACAAATAAATACCAATCACTTTACAGGCAATCACAATTGGATGATCTTTTGGGAAGAACGACGTCATGAAGATTGGAATCACAAAACCCAACGATCAGAATTTGTGGGCGAACCATTTATTCATAGAGAGTTACAATTGAAAGTGCCCAAAGGCATGAATATACAGCATCACCCTAACTTTTTATACCAATATTTTCCTGGTAATGACGAACCATTTAGACCAAATATTAATGATGTAAAACGGCTATTGGGTATGCTGCCAAATAACCCCGAACCGTTGATTGCTTTATTGGTGGCAGACAATTTAAAATATCCCATTTTTTGGGAAGAAGATGCCCGAAAAAGAGTCATAGAAATGGTTGATTGGGTATCCGATTGGGTACATAAACCCTATAATGAACCTATTCATCTATTCCTTGCAACAAGTATGCTTTGTGGAGATAAAAAGATCAGATTAAAAGTCGGAGAACTGTGGAAAAAAGGGGTTGCCCTTCAATTAATTGACAGCAACCTGCTAGGAAAAATATTAGGAAAAATAGAAAGAAAAGAATTTGCGCCGCTTAAGAGATTTAATGATTTAGCACAAAATCATTTGTTTAAAATCTCTTCTCTTCACAACCAAGCTTTAGCACAAATAGTCAGCAACTTAGTCACCAAACTACCTGCTATTCCGATTAAAAATACAAAACAATTATTGGTGCTTTATCGGGAATTATTGGCTTTAAATAACTCTACTATTTCTAACAAGCGGTTGATTGTCTCTTTGGCACTTTGGAAGGATTCGCCTAGCTTAAAAAAAGTGATTCGGGAGTTGACGGAGTTTGTTAAATAACTGGTAGCACAGGCTTTAGACTGTCCCGTTACAAGGCCTTTAGGCCTTGACATAAAGCAAGGAAAACAAAGCTAGATGTAGCCGACCTAAAGGTCGCCGAACCGAACAGGCTAAAGCCTGTGCTACCAGTTACCCAAAATAAATTACTAACTTAGCCAAAAAAATAAACCATTACAGATATGATAAATCGAAAAATTGACATTACGCTAATTGGAGCAGGAATTATGAGTGCCACACTAGGTGTTTTACTAAAAAAGTTAATGCCGAATGCCACTATCGGCATCTATGAACGATTGGATAAAGTCGGAGCAGAAAGCTCGGATGCATGGAACAATGCAGGCACAGGACACTCCGCTTTTTGCGAATTAAATTATACTCCAATTAAAGAAAATGGACAAGTAGATTTGACCAAAGCACTAAAAATTGCCAACTCTTTTGAGGTATCTAAGCAATTTTGGGCTTACCTAAACGAGGAAGATTTATTCCCTAGTAATCAGTCGTTTATCAATGACATTCCCCACATGAGTTTTGTCTCTGGAGATGAAAATGTCGCCTTTTTGAAAAAGCGGTACAAGGCAATGACCAAACATGCTATTTTCGAAGATATGATCTATTCAGATGACTATGGTCAAATAGAAGAATGGGCGCCATTGATGATGGAAAATAGGGTCCATAAACACAAAATTTCTACCACTCGAATGGATATTGGAACCGATGTGAATTTCGGTGCGATCACTCGTGGAATGATTGATTATTTATCAAAGTTAGATGGTGTAGAAGTACATTTAGGGCACGAAGTCCAAGATTTGACTCACTTAAAAGACGGGACTTGGAAAGTGGATATGGAAGATTTAGACACCAACGAAGAAGTAGAGGTCTATAGCAAATTTGTGTTTATTGGTGCAGGTGGAGGTGCTATTCCTTTATTGGAAAAGTCAGATATTCCAGAAGGTCGAGGTTTTGGTGGTTTTCCAGTAAGTGGACAATGGTTAAAATGTAATAATCCAGCCGTGATTAAACGACATAGTGCTAAAGTTTATGGAAAGGCAGCAGAGGGTAATCCGCCGATGTCTGTTCCGCATTTAGATACTCGTTGGATGGATGGTGAACAGGGTTTGTTGTTTGGTCCTTATGCGGGATTTTCAACTAAATTTTTGAAAAATGGGTCTTACTTTGATTTACCATTTTCAATAGAAATGCACAATATTTGGCCGATGCTCAAAGCAGGTATAAATAACATTGGCTTAACCAAATATTTGGTCAAGCAAGTTATCCAATCACCCGAAGAACGATTTGCCTTTTTACAGTCCTATTATCCCGATGCCAAAATGGAAGATTGGGAATTGAAGATTGCAGGACAACGTGTTCAGATTATCAAAAAAGATGATAAAGAAGGTGGTAAGTTGCAGTTTGGAACAGAAATCGTTTCTTCTGCCGATGGTTCTTTAGCAGCATTATTAGGTGCATCGCCTGGTGCGTCTACTTCCGTTTCGATTATGCTCGATGTCTTAGAAACTTGTTTTGCCAAGGAAATGAAATCTAAAAAATGGCAAAAAACTTTGAGAGATATGATTCCTACTTATGGCATCTCTTTGAATCAACGACCTGGTTTGTTGCGAAAAATTCGTAGTTGGACTAGTGAGATTTTGAAGTTGGAGGATTAGCCCACGTAAAGCGATTACTTCAAGTAAGCTCTTTACTTAAATTTCAGACAATAGCCCTACTTTCTACAGCGAAAAGTAAGGAGATTTCTTGAAGTAATCTCCTTACACACAAAGAAAATCTCCTCCTTCCGTCAATTTTTAAAATATAATTCTTTCTTATCTTTGAAATTAGGAAAAAAATACTAATTTCACCATAGGAACTGACTCCACCCAAAAGAGTCTATCTCTCAAGTATATTTATTCACTATCAAGCTCACTTTTAATGAAAAAACTATTTAAATATGGCAGTTTTGTTGCCGTAGCTGCATTTTTAACGGTCAGTTGTCAATCTGAACAACCTGTCGTCAATGGGTCAGCTGAACATATTCAAAAGGTCACCGCAGCCGTAGATGATGCCACTTTAGTAAAGGCGGATATCGACGGGGATTGGTTGACTTATGGCGGAAATTATCAAGAAGATCGATACAGTACCTTAGATCAAATCAATAAAGAAACAGTCAAAGACTTAAGTTTAGCATGGTCTTTAGATTTAGGGGTCAAACGAGGAATTGAGGCTTCTCCTATTGTCGTAGACGGTATTATGTATTTGACGGGACCTTGGAGTGTAGTTTGGGCGATTGATCTGCGAAAAGGGGAAAAAATCTGGGAATTCGATCCAGAAGTACCGAGAGACTATGGCGAAAAAGCATGTTGTGATGTCGTAAATCGTGGGGTGGCTTTATACAAAGGAGCTGTTTTTGTAGGAACGATTGATGGTCGGCTAATTTCTATTGATGCTGCTACGGGTAACAAGAATTGGGAAAAATTAACCATTGATAAAAGTAGAGATTATACCATTACGGGCGCACCTAGAATTGCCAAAGGCAACGTGATTATCGGAAATGGTGGGGCAGAATACGATGCTAGAGGTTACGTCACGGCTTATAATGCAGAAACTGGCGAGCAAGCATGGCGGTTTTATACCGTTCCAGGAAATCCTGCAGATGGTTTTGAAAATCCAATTTTAGAAAAAGCAGCAGAAACATGGACAGGCGAATGGTGGAAATATGGCGGTGGTGGTACCGTTTGGGATGCCATTGTTTATGATCCAGAATTAAACTCTGTTTATTTAGGTGTTGGAAATGGTTCGCCTTGGGATCAATTGCAAAGAAGTCCAGAAGGTGGTGACAATTTATTTTTATCAAGTATCGTAGCCGTTGATGCAGATGATGGTAGTTATAAGTGGCACTTCCAAACAACGCCTGGGGATACTTGGGATTATACCTCTACGCAGCCAATCACTTTGGCAGATTTAGAGATTGATGGAAAAATGCGAAAGGTCTTAATGCAAGCACCTAAAAACGGTTTTTTCTACGTCATTGATAGAACCAACGGTCAATTTATTTCTGGTTCAGCCTACACTCAAGTCAACTGGGCAACTGGTCTAGACGAAAACGGACGACCGATCGAAACGCCTTTTGCTCGATACAAAAATCCAGCAGAAAATACGGTCATTGCACCAGGAGCTTATGGTGGTCACAATTGGCAGCCACAAGCCTTCAATCGAGAAACTAAGTTGATGTATATTCCTACTCACACTGCTAGTATTACTTTCTCTCACGAAGAGGAAGATACCTACAATAAAGTAGCTAGAGGTGGATCTGGAACAGGTTGGAATGTTAGTTATGCTGATAAATTATACAAACCGTTTAACCCAGGTTCAGCAGGTGCGCCTAATCCCCAAGCACCTTATGGTCGGACGGTAGCTTATGATCCTGTACAACAAAAAGAAGTTTGGGCAGTCGAGCATCCATTGACGCATTGGAATGGTGGTATTTTGACGACCAAAGGTGGACTTGTTTTACAAGGAGATGCTACTGGTCAGTTTACTATTTACGATGCTAAAGATGGCAATAAATTGTGGCAAAAAGATCTATTAACGGGGATTATCGCTCCTCCAATTACTTACACCGTAGACGGAGAGCAATACGTTACCGTCGTTGTTGGTTGGGGTGGAATTGTTGGTTTGACTCGTAAATTCACTAAAAATGTACACTCAGGTCGTATTTTCACCTTTAAGTTAGGAGGTGACGCGGAAATGCCAGCCGAAATGGTCAATCCTGTCGTAGCCTCTTTGACGACCTTACCACACACAGGCGAACCACTTCAGGTTGGTCGTGGACTTAATCTGTACATCAAGTTTTGCCTGACTTGTCACGGTGATGCTTTTGGCACAGGTGGTGGTGCTTTACCTGATTTAACCCACTCTACGGAAGGCGTTTTCAAAAACCACAAAGAGATTATTTTAAATGGTGCT
>CALDTJ010000636.1 GCA_937924145.1 uncultured Saprospiraceae bacterium | reverse complement strand
GGCATGAAAAGCGTAAGCTTTGAACCCGAAGGGACGGGAGGCTTACAGACAGAGCCTTTGCTCTGGCGAGTATTTTCAACATGAGCAAACGGAGTTTGTGAACCGCTTGCGGATGGGATGCCTAAAGGAAAAAGAACGAGTAAAATGGGTAGATTATATTTTTCCAAGTCCCTAAAATACGATTTCTGAAAAAAGTTGCTCCAATTAGTCTAGGTAATGAGTAAGTGTAGTTAATAGTTTTTATTGTAATTTTTTTCGATTGCAAGTTTTTCCAACACTGGAGTGCTACGGTACCGACACAGATGGCAAGCTAGTAATTAATCTCGTTAGGGATTGTATATTGGTAGAAAGTCAGTTATTTGGACATTCCCCATTGCGCCTTTAGGTGCAATATATATTATATAATGTACCTAAAGGCACATTTAGGGCGGTTCATTCTACATTTTTTCTACCAATATAAACCCCGATAACTATAGGATTGGCGTCAAGTAGAAAATATATAATACTTAAAGTGTTGATTATTAGATCCATTAGTATTTTTTAGATAATCACATAAAAAATTGATAGGTCAACGCTTAGATCAGTTGTCCTTCATTTATCCGTTGTATACTTTTTTTTGTACAACGGATAAATGAAGGACAACTGATCTAGATGTTGACAAAACTAGTTTTAAGAGTATCCATTTTCTATCTGACGCTCTAATTATTAACAATTATTTGATTATCAATTAAACACGTATTATAAAAAATAGCTTGACGCCAATTCGATAGCTATCGGGGTAAAGACACTTTATAAGCTTTTGCTCATCTGTGTCGGTATGGTAGCACTGAAGTACTGGAAAGATTAAGACTAAACTATTTCAGCATAAAGAAATGATTAAAATGAAAAATGCAATTCCGAAACATTGTTCGAAATTGCATTTATGAAACGAGGAATTATCCCTTCGTTACTTTTGTGAATTATTCATCCACATTCTATTTAGAGTAGCTTTAATAACTCCGTTTCGATTGCCTCAGCACCTCGCAAACCTATTGCCGCAATCTTTCCATCTCTATCAATCATAAAGGTTCTAGGAATACCGGAGACGCCATAAGTTTGAGCAGGAGCAGAATTCCATTTTTTCAAATCACTTACGTGACCAGTCCAAGTCAAACCGTCAGCTGCGATAGCTTGCTTCCAACGATCTTTAGACCGCTGCATTTGCTGTTCGATTTGCTCTTCCGTAGAGAATCTAGCTTTCGTTCTATCATCTAATCCGTCCAGAGAGACACTAAATACTTCAAAACCTTTGCTCTTGTATTTATTGTAAACCTTGACAACATTCGGGTTTTCTCTTCTACATGGTCCACACCAACTTGCCCAAAAATCTAATAATACTACTTTGCCTTTTAAGTCAGATAAAGCGTAGTTTTTACCAGCAGGACTAGGTAGGTCGATATTTGGTGCTGGCTTACCAACAGCAATTCTTGCCATAGCCATTCCTTTTTCTAACTGACCGATAAATCCGCTATAGGCACTTAATTCATTATTACTCATTTGTGCCCCTTTTAGTTTATCATAAATCGTTTTATGAATCGCTAAATTTTCTTCAGAAGCCGATCTAAAATGAATCATCGCCAAAGCTAATCCTACAAATGGATTACTTGCGTTTGTAGCCTTTTCTGTCAATTGAGCCTCGGTCAATGATTTGGTATACAAACCAGTCATCGCATCGCTCAATTCTTTAGCAGCGGGTGCGCCAGTAATGTTTAAGGCATATTTGTCTAAATCCGTTAATGGACCACTGATGTTTACATTTTTCTCCGTACCATCAAAGACCAAACCTAATTTTCTAGCTCCAACTCTTAATCGGTATCGCCCAGGTTTTAGGCCGCCAGGCACAGATAAGCTGTAGTTTCCGCTACCATCTGCTTCTGCCGTTCCCATTACTCTAGTGGCAGCGAAGTTTTCGGCATCTAAATAAATTTTCAAATTTTCTGCGCCTTTAATTTGACCACTTACGGTTAAACCGTCTGCGGAACTAGCTGAAGCGGCAGTTGCACTGCTAGTACTAGTAGCGGTATCACTACCACAACTAATTTGTAGTCCAATTAAGGCAAGGACCAATAAGGAAAGGAATCCATTTTTCATGTTCTTATAAGGATTTTGATTTTATAAATTGGTTCGAAAAGGTTCTAAATTTAACCAATTCGCTAATGTTTAGTACGGTAATTCGAGGCATTTCGTTTTAAAAACGAGCACTAAATTAAAAAGATTACCATCAAAACACTATAAAATAAATATTTGTTGAACAAAGATAAGAAAGGTTAAGTTTGTTCCAAATAGAAATAAGGCAATAATTAAAGTGAAAATTTTAGACATATCTAATAAAATTAAAAAAGGTTATCAGCATTCAAACTGATAACCTTTTTAAGTTAAAATCAAATTCAATTATTTGTTATACTGCCCAGATTCAGCTGCCTCTTTTTGCACCCCACGCATCTGTACAGGTTTAGTTTTTTTACGCATTTTCATATTTAAAAATTCAACTGCTAAAGAGAAGGCAATCGCAAAATATAAGTAGCCTTTAGGTACTGCTCCAACTTCTGAACCAGCAAAAGAGAAATGTGCTAAATGGGCACCTTCTAGAATTAGCATAAATCCAATTAAAATCAAAAATGCCATTCCTAACATTTGTATAGAAGGGTGTTCGTTCACAAATCTGCCTACGGGTGTAGCAAAAGCCATCATAATACCAACAGAAAAAACAACAGCAATAATCATAATAACTAAAGCGCCATATAAACCATTCGTCATCCCAACTGCCGTTAAAATCGAGTCAAAAGAAAAGACAATATTAATCAAGGTTATTTGGAATATTACACTCGACAAGGAAACGGCCGCCTTCTTTCCTGCTCCTCCTTCCTCATGCGCTTCTCCCTCTAACTTATGATGAATTTCAGAGGTACTTTTGTACAATAGAAATATTCCTCCAAGAATCAAAATAATACTCTGTCCTGAAAATCCACCATGCATCAAACTATTATCCACTTTTATCCAAGGTTCTGACATACTAATTAGCCAAGAAATACCAAAAAGTAAGGCAATCCTTAAAACCATTGCTAAAACTAGACCGACATTTGTAGCTTTACCTTGTTCCTCTTTAGGTAATTTTCCTGCTGCAATCGCAATAAAAATGATATTGTCAATTCCCAAAACAATCTCTAAGAAAGTTAGCGTCAATAAACTTAACCAAACCTCAGGGCTGGCAAAATTTGGCATATCAAAAAGTAGCAGTAAATCCATGATTTAATGAAAATTAAGATTAATAATGAAATTTTAAAAAGCTAAAATAGTAAATAGTTGGCAGTAATTCTTACCAGTAAATTATCAACTATTTCAGGCTTCTTTTAATAGGGTTTTAGGGTTTTCCGCAATTTTACTGCTTTTTTTTGAAACGATTGAAAATAATGAGTAGAATCTGTTAATCGCTCTATGCTGCTACATTGATAGCAACATCTCAAAAAAGCAATAAGTCTAATTAGAAAAGGCGTAACCGATATATTGTTCGATTACGCCTTCTCAGCTTTTTTTAATACGGCTTTTCTTTAAGCTACCGCAGCTTTGGGCAATTCCGCCTTCACAAACCGCTCTCCGATCTTACAGTCTCCATTGTACTGTGCCCCTGATTCTACTTGTAAGGCTTTCGCCATAATGATACCATCTACCTTCGCTGTACTTTCTAAATGTAAAACGCCCTGCACAATAATCGTTCCTTTGATATACCCTTTAATCGTTGCCGATTGAGTATTAATCGTTCCTTCTATGCATCCTGTTGGTCCCATCATCAGGCGGCGTTTACAAATCACATCTCCTTTAATTGTACCATTAATTTGTACGTCTTCAGTACTGGTAAATTTTCCTTCAATCTTTGTTCCTTTAGCAATCATACATACTGACCCAGTAGAAGAAAGCGAGTTAGGTTGGATAGTTGGAGTGGTGTCCGTTTTAGTTGTTTTGAACATGTTTCTACAGTTTAAGCTTGTTTAAAATAGAGCATTAGTATTTCGATGAATGTAGGTCGAATTATGTCAAGCCATGTAGGTAACACGAATTGATAGTTTGAATAACTTTTTTCTTTGCCTAACTAATACAGATTCTCTCTTCTAAAAAACTGTTAAGTAAAATATGGAATATTTAAGTTGTTGCTGTGAGGGTACTAAAATCAGCATATAACTTGGAAAGGGGCTTTTTAAACTGATTTTTTTTATATATTAAAAGATTACGGAAATTCCTTATGAGTAGTTACGTGATTCCGAATATTTTAATCACATTTTTTTCAAGTAAATGATTTTTGCCAATAACTGACAAAATGAGGAAGGTTGGAAGGGAATGCTATGAAAGAAAGA
>CALDTJ010000635.1 GCA_937924145.1 uncultured Saprospiraceae bacterium | reverse complement strand
CATTGGCGAGTATTTTTAACGCAGTATGAGGTAAAAAAGACAAGCTCAAATGCGTAGGTTATTATTTGCTAAGTCCCTAAACATGAATTGTCGTCAATTTAGTGAATATACTTAGAAATTGGCTTGGCTTGCAATTAAAGTTTCGGGGGCACTGAAAGTGACCCCGAAACACAGCCCCTAAGTTGAGAATATTCCACTAAAAGTGACCCGCTAATGCCAATAATAATCAAAAACACAAACCTTGAATAAAATTTACAAGCTAACTGAATATTCCCACGGAGCTGGCTGTGGTTGTAAGATTGCTCCAAAAGTATTGGACAAAATTTTGAAGAAAAGTGCCATCAATTTTAATTTTCCGAATTTAATTGTTGGAAATGAGGAGCGAGACGATGCGGCGGTAGTAGACCTTGGTGATGGAACTGGAATTGTTAGCACTACTGACTTTTTTATGCCGATTGTGGATGATGCGGAAGATTTTGGTCGAATCGCCTCCGTAAATGCGATCAGTGATATTTATGCGATGGGTGGAAAACCGTTGGTAGCAATCGCTATTTTGGGCTGGCCAATTAATGAAATTCCACCAGAAGTAGCCAATAAAGTCATCGAAGGAGGTCGAAAAGCTTGTTTGGATGCAGGAATAGCTTTGGCAGGAGGACATAGCATTGATAGCCCCGAGCCGATTTTTGGATTAGCTGTGACAGGAAGAGTGCCTTTAAAAAATTTAAAAAAGAACGGTGGAGCGACGAAGACCTGTAAACTATTTCTAACAAAACCAATCGGTGTAGGTATTTTATCGACTTCTCAGAAGAAAAAGAAATTAAGAGCAGCAGATAAGACTATTGCCAGAGATAGCATGGTCAAACTGAACAAGATAGGAGCAGTTTTTGCAGCCTTGCCTTATGTGAAAGCCATGACGGATGTAACAGGTTTTGGCTTACTAGGTCATCTATCTGAAATGTGTGAGGCAAGTCAGCTATCTGCCAAAATTGATTTTGATAAAGTACCTTTGTTGGGAAAATCTGTGATTGACTATTATCTCAACGAAGGTTGTGTGCCAGGTGGGACTAAAAGAAATTGGGATAGTTACGGTCATAAGATCGGGCAATTATCTGATTATCAGCGAAATATATTGTGTGATCCACAAACAAGTGGCGGACTTTTAGTAGCTGTCGAATCAGCCAAAGAAGAAGCATTTTTAAAAATAACAAAATCTGAGGGATTAGCATTAAATGCTCTCGGTCATTTTGTAGATCAAGGAGATAAATTAATTGAAATAATATAAAAGTGTAGTGCGTAGTATTTTTTTAAGGCTGTGAGATAGTCTTGCCAGCACTCCAAGTGCTGGCAGGACTTAGCTATAGACTATTAAAATGCTGCATTTCGTAAGGTGAAAAAATCGGATAAACGGCAGCCCTATTTGGTAGTCTCTATTCTCTCAATTTCGCTTGCGAAATGGTCTCTACTCTCTACTCTTAAACAAAATCAATCTCAAACAAATATGAAATTAATAGACGGAAAAGCATTAGCAAATACCATCAAAGACGAAATTGCAGTTGAAGTAGCTGAATTGAAAGAAAAGGGTGGTAAAACACCTCATTTAGCAGCAGTCTTGATTGGCGATGATCCTGCTAGTGCAGTGTATGTCCGAAATAAAGTAAGGGCGTGTGAAAAAGTTGGCTTTAAATCTACTTTAGTCAGAAAAGATGCGGATACGACAGAAGAAGAAGTACTAAAAATTGTAGAAGGGTTAAATAATGATCCTGATATTGATGGGTTTATTGTGCAGTTACCTTTGCCAAAGCATATTGATGAGGAAAAGGTAAATTTAGCCATTGACCCTAAGAAGGATGTAGATGGCTTTCACCCGATGAATGTTGGTCGAATGGCCTTAGGTTTACCAAGTTATTTGCCTGCAACCCCATTTGGCATCATGCAAATGTTAGACCGCTACGAAATAGAAACTTCTGGAAAGCATTGTGTAGTAATCGGAAGAAGTAATATCGTGGGAACACCAATGAGTATTCTTTTATCAAGAAAGGCAAAAGTTGGAAATTGTACCGTGACTTTAACGCACAGTCGAACTAAAAATCTAAAGGCAGAAACATTGAGAGCAGATATTATTATTGCTGCGATTGGTCGCCCAGATTATTTGACTGCGGATATGGTCAAAGAAGGTGTCGTTATTATTGATGTAGGGATCAATCGGGTAGATGATGCTAGTCGAAAAAGAGGGTATCGTTTGGTTGGAGATGCAGATTTTGAAGGCGTCGCACCTAAGAGTAGTTTTATTACCCCTGTTCCTGGTGGAGTAGGACCAATGACGATTACTTCTCTATTAATGAATACCTTAAAATCTTCTCGCAAGGAGATTTATGGGTAGAAAAAATAGGTTGTACGGATTTAGCGGATTAATTTGATTTTACGGATTACTTAATACAACAATTGAAAGATCAGTTTTAAATCCGCCTAATCCGTACAACCTATTCTAATTGTCGAGACCCTTCAAAACTTGAAGGTCTTTTTGTAAAGCACCTACCTTTAATTAAATATTTACTTTTAAATTATAAAGCGATTAAGCTATTTTAGTTACTTTAGCAAATAAGTACCCTTTGACTCAAAAAATGGTGTTTATATGCACAAAAGATTACTATCTACAATCCTCACAGTTGGCCTATTTTCAATAGGAACTTATCTTTATTTTTTTCAAAATAAGGCTAAAAAATCACCTTCCTTTCGTTTAGCTGAAAAGCATGAACCGAGCGATCAGTTTTTCATGCAAAGAGCTTTTCCAGATGCTAAATTTGATCTAAGTGCTTATACAAATGCCTTGAAATTAGCGCAGTTCTCAGCTAAATCTAGAACTAATTTTGATAATTTCCCAGAACAATGGCAAGTAGAAGGCCCTGGAAACTTAGGGGCTAGGGTCAACACGATTGCCGCACATCCAACGAATGAAAATATCATTTTTGCGGGCTATTCTGCTGGTGGAGTTTATCGAACAATGGACGATGGAGTGAATTGGGAACCTATTTTTGATAACCAACTATTTTTAGCCATTAGTGATATCGTCTTTGATACCCAAGATCCGAACACCTTATATGTCGGAACAGGTGATACCAATATTTCAGGCTTTCCATTTTTAGGAGATGGCTTATATAAAAGTACGGACTTAGGAGATACTTGGGAATATATGGGTTTGGAAGAGCAAAGGATTATTTCAAAAATATTAGTGCATCCAACTGATAATCAGGTCATTTATGTCGGTGCAATGGGCTTGCCTTTTGAACCAAATACTAAAAAAGGCTTGTACAAAACGACGGATGGCGGCAAAAACTGGGAGCAGGTTTTATTTTTAGGCGGCATCACAGGAGTGATTGATGTTGTTTTTGATAAAAATGACCCTGACATTTTATATGCGGCAGGATGGGATAGATTGCGAAATAATCAAATATCAGAAACGAGTGGACAAGGAGCAAAGATTTATAAAAGTGTAGATGGTGGTAAAATTTGGGAACAATTAGCTGGCGGGTTACCCCAAAATGATCAATCCAGAATAGGTTTGGCAGCTACGAATGATGGAGTAGTGGCAGTTTATGTTAACCCTGACCATGATTTTGAAGGGATTTATAAAACAGTTGATGGTGGTAAAACTTGGCTTTTGATGCCTGCTGATCCTGAAGTGAATGGTTTTGATACCTTTTTGTTTGGTGGTTTTGGTTGGTATTTTTCAAAAATAAGAGTGAATCCAGTAGATGATAAGGATATTACTGTGCTGGGTGTTCGTGCTTATCGAACAATGGATGGTGGTGACAGTTGGACATTAATTCAGGAAAAAGCAAATATTAATGTGCATGCTGATGCCCACGATTTGGCTTTTACAGCAGAAGGCAATTTGATATTAGGAACAGATGGTGGAATGTATCGCTTTAATCAAGCAGGGACAAAAGGAACCGATATTGAAAATATTGCTGCGACCCAAACCTATCGAGTCACTTATAACCCACATGAACCACAAAATTATTACGGTGGTTTTCAAGATAATGGAACTGGGGTTGGAAATGAATCAACGATCAATGTATGGGATAGAATTCGAGGAGGAGATGGTTTTCAAATGGCTTTTCATCCGACCGATCCGAATATTTATTATGCAGAATCGCAGAGAGGGAGTATTGGAGTAACTGTAGATGGGGGGGAATCATGGAGTTCTGCCACTGAAGGCATTGAGTCTGGAGATCGTAGGAATTGGGATATGCAATATTTCATCAGCCCCCACAATCCTAATGTACTTTACACAGGAACACAGCGAGTTTATCGCAGTACGATTGGGCCAATTCCAGAATGGACGATTATTAGTCCAGATCTTACGGACGGTCCGACAGAAAACCTAAGACAAACCATTTCTACCTTAACACAATCGCCTATAAATCCCAATATTTTATATGCCGCTACGACCGACGGGAATATTTGGCACTCGATGAATGAAGGGGCTAATTGGTTGAAATTAGGTGGTTTACCAAAAAGATATTTTACAGAAGTAGTAGCCTCGTCAGTAGAGGAGAACACCGTTTTTGCGACTGTTTCGGGGTATAAAGACAATGAAAATACGGC
>CALDTJ010000634.1 GCA_937924145.1 uncultured Saprospiraceae bacterium | reverse complement strand
TCTGGTGTATAGTTCAAGCATAAGCTATTGCCATTGACTGTTGGTGTTGCTGTTCCATTAGCTACTCCACAAAGACTTGCGGTGAAGGTATCTCCAGGGTTACCATCCAAGATTGGCGAACAAACATCCGTTGTACTGTCTTGAGGGACAGTTATTGGTGTGATGATCGTTGTTGGTGCCACGCTGTCTGGTGCTGGTGGTAATGGTGCCACTACAGTTACTGGAATCGTTGTGGTATCACATCTTCCCGTTTGATCGCAAGTAATCACACATACACTATCCGTTCCTGCAAACCCTGCATCTGGTACATAAGTCACACAGATATTTGAACCGTTCATGGCAACACTTGGTGTACCATTGGTCGCTCCGCATAGAGTCGGTGTGAAGGTATCTCCTGCATTTGGATCAGTCACTGGTACGCAAATCGTTCCAGTAGAATCCTCTTGTAGAGTCAATGGATTGGCAATGATATTTGGTTCATGTAAAGTATTTTCTACAAAAACAATGATCTGAGCTGTATCGCATAAACTTGCTCCCGAACCAGCAATTGGGGTATCACAGATTTGATACATAATTGTATCTGCACCGTGGTAGTTCGCTGGTGGCGTGTAGTTAATGCTATCTCCATTCAATACTATTAATGAACCTCCTACAGCTGAAGTGTCGATGATGCTAGTTGTTAATACATCGAAGTCAACATCGCTGTCATTTGTTTGGACTAGAATAATCACAGATTCATCTTCATTCGTCGTATCTCTATCCATGATAGCAATTGGCTTATCATTCACAGGGTTGACCACAAAGACTACTGAAGTTGTATCACATAAGCTCGGTGTTCCATCATCACAGATTTGATATATCAAAGTATCCATTCCGTAGAAGTTGGTATCTGGCTCATACCTGATACTATCCATATCTAATAGCGTCAATGTACCGTTTTTCGTAGAATCTAGGATCACAGTTGTTAAGTTATCCATGTCGATATCTGTATCATCTGATTGAACCATAACGACTGTCTCCCCATCCTCTGCTAAAGTATCGGCATCCATATTCGCCATTGGCGTATCGTTGATTGGCCCAACGGTGATAATTACTTTAGCCGTATCACAAAGTGCTGGCGTTTCGTTATCACAGATACTGTAGACGATTGTATCATTTCCATAATAATTTAAATCGTTTAAGTAGTTGATGCTATCTCCGTTGACTACTACCGCAGTACCATTGGTTGGTTGGGTAATAATAGTTGTTACTAAGGTAGAATCTTCGGTATCGCTATCGTTAGCTTGCACATCTACAACCAACGCAATGTCTTCATCCGTATTTACTACATCATCCGTTGCAACTGGTGCATCATTGACAGGATTAATCGTCAAGGCAACTATTGCCGTAGCACAAAGGGCAGGACTTTCATTATCACAGATTTGATAAACAATCGTATCCACTCCACTAAAGTTAGCATCAGGGTTGTAGCCTATACTATCTGAATCAATCACATTTACACTACCATTCATTGGACTAGTTATAATCGTCGTAACTAAAGTAGAATCTTCTATATCAATGTCATTTAATTGGACATCAACTATGACTGATTCATCTTCGTTAATGACGACTTGGTCATTCCCTGCAATTGGTCGATCATTTACAGGATCGACTGTAATCACAACCATTGCGGTATCGCAGCGTGTACCACCAAGCGTTATTGGGGCATTATCACAGATGCTGTAAATAATGGTATCCTGACCGTTGAAGTGAGCATTTGGTGCATATAAGATGCTATCTCCTCCTAATACAGCTATGGTACCATCTGTTGGTTGTGCAATAATCGTGGTTACTAAGGTCGCATTATCAACGTCATTATCATTTGATTGTACATCAATCGTAACAGATGTATCTTCATCTATGGTCGTTGAATCATTTAAGGCTACTGGTGCGTCATTGTCAGCCATCACATTTATAAGTACTATGGCAGTATCGCAAAGGAATGGAGTACCATTATCACAAAGTTGATAAGTGATGGTATCAATTCCTGCAAAGTTTGCTGGTGGTGTATACCTTAAGCTATCGAATGAAAGTATGGTTGAAGTCACTCCTTGTGTACTAGTACCAATTAAAGTAGTAATAATTGGATCGCCGTCTACATCACTATCGTTAATTTGAATATCAATCACGACATTTGAAGTATCTTCGATAATTTGTATTCCATCGTTGAAAGCAACTGGTGCATCATTTACAGGGTCTACTGTTATAACTACGATGGCTGTATCACAAAGTGATGGACTATCATTATCACAGATTTGATAAGTAATGGTGTCCTTACCATTGAAATTTAACGGTGGATTGTAAGCAATGCTATCCCCATTTTCTACGATTGGGGTTACTCCTTGAGTACTTGGATAAATGACCGTTGTTACTAAAGTAGAATCTTCTATATCTGTATCATTCGTCTGTACCTTGATGGTTACAGGCGTATCTTCATCAGTTGTCATCGCATCAGCTAGTGCTGACGGTTTATCATTCACAGGCAATACGGAAATAATTACTTCTACCGTATCACAAACTGCACTATTATCACAGATTTCATAAGTTAAAGTATCTAAACCTGAGTAATTCGCAGTCGGCGTGTATTTGATGCTATCTGTTCCTAGAACTGTTGCTGTTCCATCTGATGGATTTTCTAACACAGTTGTTGTATTAGGATTGCTAGTAATTTCAACGTAAGCCTCTGTATCTTCAGCTAAAGATAGAATACTATTATTCACAACAATTACCACCATCGCCGTATCGCAAAGTGATGGACTATCATTATCACAAACTTGATAGAATAAAGTATCTATGCCAAAGTATCCATTATTTGGAGTATAGCTAATACTGTCTCCGTTTACAACCGTTGCGGTACCATTTACTGGTATCGTTGTAATGGTCGTGGTTAAAGTACTATCTTCTGTATCTGCATCATTGTCTTGAACATCCACTATTACTAAAGTCTGTTCAGGGGTAGATGCAAAATCATTAGCTGCAATTGGTGCATCATTGATTGGGTTAATTGTCAAGAAGACCATTGCCGTATCACAAAGTGCTGGATTTCCGCTATCACAAACTTGATAAATGATCGTATCCACTCCACTAAAGTTAGTATTTGGATAATATCCGATACTATCTGTGTTGAATAGATTAACGCTACCATTCACTGGCAAACTAATAATCGTGGTGACTAGCGTTGCATCTTCTACATCTACATCATTTGATTGGACATCAACTACGATTGATTCATCTTCGTTGATCCCCCTTGCATCGTCCGTTGCTACTGGTTTGTCATTAATTGCATTCACCGTAATGATGACCGTGGCGGTATCACATAAAGCTGGACTTTCATTATCACAAATTTTGTAGTGAATGGTGTCTTGCCCGAAGAAGTTTGCATTAGGTGTATATTGGATGCTATCCAACCCTAAAATAGTCGTTGAACCATTCGTTGGATTGGTTACAATGGTTGTGACCAAAGTAGAATCTTCGATGTCCGAATCGTTGATTTGTACATCTACTATTACAGATGTATCTTCATCGGTTGTAGTTGCATCGTCACCTGCCGTTGGTTTATCGTTGACTGGTAACACCGCGATCAATGCCTCGACCGTATCACAAAGTGCGTTAGCATCACAAGTTGTATAAAGCAAAGTATCTAAGCCTGAGTAATTCGCAGTTGGTACATATTTGATACTATCTAATCCTATCAAAGTGGCTACTCCCTCATTTGGTGTTTCTAGGATAGTAGTTGTACTAGGATTATTAGTGATTTCAAGATAACCTTCTGTGTCTTCATCTAAGATGATGATGCTATTATGCACTACAATTACTATCGTTGCAACATCGCAAAGCGCAGGGACTTCGTTATCACAAATTTGATAAGTCAAAGTATCTGATCCGAAGAATCCAGCATTCGGTGTATAATTAATGCTATCTCCGTTTACTACCGTCGCTGTACCATTTGTTGGTATTGCTGTAATCGTAGTCGTTAAAGTAGAATCTTCTGTATCTGAATCATTGCCTTGTACATTAACCATGACTAGCGTCTGTTCGGTGGTAAATGCAATGTCATTGACTGCCACAGGTGCATCGTTGACTGGATTAATGGTCAAGAAGACCATCGCTGTATCACATAGGGCAGGTGTGACATTATCACAAATTTGATAAGTCAAGGTATCCATGCCAGAGAAATTAGCTGCTGGTGTATAAGTAATGCTGTCTTGATTAGCAATTACCGTTGTGCCATTATTTGTATCTTCTAAAATGACCGTAATCAAGGTATCACCATCTGGTTCGGTGTCATTCCCTTGCACATCAATAACAACTGCTACATCTTCATCTGTGCTAGGCGTATCGTTAACCGCAATTGGTTTTTCATTTAAATTCGTTACCGTAATTGCTATGGATTGGGTATCACAAGCTGCATAAATATCACAAACTGCGATTTCGATGTCATAAACATTATCCGTACCGCTATCGGCTGGATTTTCGAAATCTGGTGTTGCAACAAAAGTAATGTCACCTGTGATACTATCTATTTCAAATTTCACATCATCTATACTACCTACTAAATCATATTTTAAAGTAGAATCTACCTCGCTGTTAACGTCGTCTGTACTAGCTATATTAATCACTATACTAGAATCCCCTTCTAAGTAAGTGGTATCAATAGCGTAAGTAATCATCGGTGCATCGTTACAAGCTCCAACATAAGTCGAATCTAAGAACGCTTGTCCTGTGCCGTTGAATGATGATGTAATTGTGTAATTGATCGTGCCATTATCAGCAGTCGTTTCTAAAGTATCTACCAAACCATTGTCGCCGACACTCATTCCACTTGCCAAAATCGTACTATCTGCTTGTACAGCTAGACCATGTCCTGCCTCGTCTGCATCTAAACAACCATCGCCGTCAGCATCTAAATCAAATTGATTAAGGATTTGGTCACCATCTACATCGAAGGCTGATTCTATTTTGTTATCATCATTACCTACTGCATTATTAGTATCATCATCATCTTCAAAAGCTTTCACACCATCGTCATCTATATCGACCTCTGGGTCAGAAGGGTTTTCTAAGCTATCTGGAATACCATCATTATCATCATCCAAATCATCTACATCCGCTACGGTATCACCATCAAAATCATTCCCTGCAAAGGTGAAGAATGTTCCTTGGAAATCGACTTTTGCATATAGATTTTCTCCATCATCAATTAACGGTACTTCTAACGTCCCCGCACCAAAGGTTGGGTCGGTGCTATGCACTAAGATATGCGTAACGGAGTAAGTATTTGGAATACTCACAAAGACCGTATCTACGGTACCACCCGTTTCAGTAACTTCCCAAATTCTTCCCATGTGGGCATTGACTGCTGTACCATCATAGTCGGAAACTGTTAAAGCCGTACTTTCCTGATTATTTGCCCAGAAAAGGTGAGTAATTGGCGCAGAGAAACCGCCCGTAGCTGTATCTACCGTAATGGTCACCATACTACCAGGTTCTGTACTCTTCGCTGAGATGGAATAGAATCCAATACATTTATCAATACCGACACCTGCTACATCGTCTATATAACTTGGGCTTGTTTCGCTACTCCAAACTAATGACTCATCAGAGGCACTCACATCTTGGTCGTAGGCAATTGCATATTTAGCTGCTAAATAAGATTCTATGACATTTATTTCACTATCCGTCAATTCACCGTCATAAACGATAACCTCTGCTAAGTCTCCTCTTAAAACGAAACCAAAAACGTCATCGTCACTCTCTAAGTTAGAGAAACTTAGATATTCTGGTGTTGCGGTATTATTATCTCGCTGCGTAAATGTTTCTACCAATTGACCGTTTTCCCAAAGGCTTGAACCATTGGTGCTATCCCGGTACGTTGCTCTTAAAATAGTAGGCATATTTTTAGTAACCGCAGGTACGCCAGCAGAGGTACTACCCATTGGAATACCTAAGCCTATAGCTCTATCAGGCGTATTTGTTGAATCTGGCATCAACCCATTCCAGAATAAACCACCGCTTACATTTTGAACGGTAAAGATGGTTAAGTTAGGCATATTCGCCGCACTAATATCTAAATTGGTGGTCAATATTTGACCTTCGTAATTTGTGGTAGTTGAATTGCCATTTCCTTGACCATTATTCGTTTTACCAGTCTCATCTTTCACAAAACTAACCGTAGGTACGCCATTTATTCTGTTAGAATCCGCAACAAAAGGTGTACTAATACTGGTAATGGCAACTCTATTACTACTTTGGTCTCTCCAATTAACTAATACCCCTGAAGTATCTGTCGTTAC
The DNA here is from genome assembly GCA_937924145.1 of uncultured Saprospiraceae bacterium. Lineage (GTDB taxonomy): Bacteria > Bacteroidota > Bacteroidia > Chitinophagales > Saprospiraceae > JAFMDF01. Next base: position 16,137 of record CALDTJ010000634.1, on the reverse strand, counting down.
ACCTGCATCTCCTTTTAACCATAAGGCTAATTGTGCATCGGCAGCTTTCGGATTCTGACAATCTGGGTCATCACAATCAATTAATCCATCTCCATCATCATCAATACCATTGGTACAATCTTCTGGTGGGTAACAAATCAGACCAAATTTAGTGCTATCTAAATAGACTGGTGTACCACTACCATTATCTTCTAAAACATAATTAATCGTATCGTTGTCTGCACTAACTTCTAATGCATCAAACAAACCGTTTGCTCCTACGCCTATATTGCCATTTGTGACAACTGAGTCTGCATTAAGATTGGTAAAGAGTCCATTTCCTGCCTCAACTGCATCGTAACAGCCGTCTCCATCTGAATCAAGGTCAAAGTGGTTTGGAATGCCATCTCCGTCAAAATCTTCAATTTGTTCTTCAAAAGCAAAGGAGACACTATGTCCATCAGTAGAATGTGCTAATGGTCCATTATAGGTAACATTAACTTGAATGAAAGGTGTGGGGGAACTAATTCTGAAAACACCTGACATTGCTCTAGCTAAATCATAAGTATTAGGGTCTGTATCTTGAATGTAATTATCATTAATCGTAGCATTAATCGCATCTACATTTTCTACGATTAATGGATTGCCATTTTCATCCGTAAACGTTTGACCAAAGAAGTCCGCATTTAATAATCCATACAGAACACTTGTAATAGGTTCACTAAAGGTGTACGTTTTGGTAACATTACCACTCACTACTGCCAATCTTCCAGTCTCCATATTTGGTGTGAAATGACTCCAAGCAGAACCATGAGATGTATCTACAACTGAGCCTGCAAGTCCTGTTATAGTTATCCCATTGCCGAAGGTGGCAGGAAGGTTTCCATCCCAAGTATATAAAGGAGAAATATTCATTTCAACGGAATCTGGAATACCATCATTATCATCATCAATATCAATGTTATCTGGTACACCATCCATATCGTTGTCATGGCATTCTTGTACTGAAATATCAATAAAATCAGAAGTAACAACATAATTTAAGGTATCACTATCTGCACTCGTTTCTAAGGAATCGTATAAACCATTTGCGCCAACATCTGCGATATTGTTGATAACCGTACTATCTGCGTAAATAGTCTTACTATGTCCAGCCTCAAACGCATCTGTACAACCATCGTTGTCAGAATCTAAATCTAAGTGGTTATAAATACCGTCATTATCAGAATCTATACCATCTGGTTCGATGAAAATCAACATTTGTGGGAAATAAGCCCAGTACATATTGCTACCACCAGAATTGAAGGTGAATAACTTCGCCTCATCTTGTGGAATATCAAAATCGAACTTTACGTTGTGCCCACTACTTGGTCCAGACATATTTAATAGGACTGTAGAAAGTGTATTATCAATTGCTAGGGCTTGCGTGATTTGACCGATATAACTTGTCACGTTATTACCATCTGGATCTTCTTTGACGAATTTACCAACTCCATCTGCCGTCGTTACAGGATCAGGTAAGATAACCGCTGCTGCTGGGTCACTACCTCCTTTACCAAGTGGTGTCCACAATCCTGCCTCACTCCATGCATAAGCATCTCTTACACCAGGGTTATTAGAAGGTGTCATACTCTGTACGCCTAATATTTGTAAAGAAGATAGTTGCCAGTTCGTAGGAGAGTTATTCGTCGTATAAACTAACTCATTTACTTCTCCAACGCCTGGGCCACCACCTAATACATTCGCCCCCGCAGAACCAATCAATCCCGTTGAGGTATTGAAATTAAACGGTGAACCTGGACTAGAATTAGCGCCTTTATAAATATCTAAAACATACGTTCCTGTAGAATCGGCTAGTCTTAGACCATCCGAACCATTTGGAATTGCCCCTCCGCCAGAAACAAAGGACGATGCTGGTAAAGGCGATACTTGATTCAAGTGATAAGCAATTAATGCTTTTCCTTCCTCCGCATCGGTGATTCCATCGTTATCATCATCAATATCTATTAAGTTATTAATACCATCTTTATCTGTATCAATACAAGCACTATTTCTATTAGCATGTAAAGCGTATAATTGATAAGTTGGCGTATAGTTAATGGTGTCACTATCAACATTAGTTTCTAAAGTATCGGCAAAACCATTGAATCCAACAGACATACCACTCGCTAAAATAGTGCTATCCGATTGTATTTCTAAAGTCAATCCTGCCTCTATCGCATCTGGACAACCATCGCCATCAGAATCTAAATCAAAATGGTTTGGAATGCCGTCTCCGTCTGTATCAAAGAAAGGTTCTACCACGCCATTGGCATCTCCCACATTGGGGTCGTTCAAATCATCATCAATGAAAGCAGGAACGCCGTCACCGTCAGAATCTCCCATTGGGTCAGAAGGTGCCTCTTCTCTATCTAACACACCATCGTTATCATCATCTATATCTATGACATCGACTACGCCATCCTGATCAAAATCAGAACAGTTTTCGATTAAGTTATTTAAAGCATAAGCCGCATAAGTAGAGACGTATTTAACCGTATTGCCATCTGGGGTTATTTCCAATTTATCTAATAACCCATTGGTTCCCACATCTGCAATGTTGTTGACAACAGTGCTATCTGCATAGACAGAACATCCTTGACCACCTTCCATTGCATCAAAACAACCGTCGTTATCAGAGTCTAAATCCAAGTGATTCGGTTTACCATCATTATCGAAGTCATTATCACAAGCTAATTTTGGATATAATTCGGGTATATAATTACTAACCGTTAAATTAATTTCTTTGACACCTGTGTAATAAGACACACCAGATACTCCGAAGATTCGGAATTGGCTAAAGGTCTTTTCTGGGTGTAAAGTATTCAGGAATTGTACCGTACCAGAAGTAGCGGTATAAGCTGAATCAATTGATAAATTAACCCATGCACCACCGTTAGACCCTTGTAATCTCAATTTGTTTGAACTTGCAGATTGAGAGAATCCCCAACTTACCATGTCAAAATCTACTGAACTTACGCCTATTGGATTTTCTGGCGTGATAACAAATAAACTTAAACCCGTAATTTGTTGATTTATAGCAAAAGCAGAACGAGTCGCTGGCAAACTATCATAACTTTGCTCAATTTTGTAGCTAGAATACTGTGTTAATTCACTCACTACATTCTTAATCACTTTTGCCTCACTTTCTACTAAGAAACAATTAGGTGATTCTTCGCTATCTCTAATCCCATCATTATCATCATCAATATCTACTAAATCACCGATACCATCTTGGTCTGTATCTGTACAAACATCTAAGGTCGGTAATAAAGCGTATTTGTATAAACTATTATAAGTGACCAATGCCGTTGCTAAGTCCGTATCTTCTAAATGGTCGGCTAAACCGTTTAAACCACTTGTAACATAGTTACTAGCTTGTGAAACTAGAGAGTCACCAACCATTCCTGCACCTGCCTCCGTTAAGTCAGGACAACCGTCACCATCAGAATCTAAGTCAAATTTATTATCAATGCCATCGCCATCTAAATCGTAACTCGTACAACCTAGGGTAAAGTGCGCCTCTCTAATGTATGGCGTACTGTGTGTCGTACCGTCGATACCGTAAACTCGATATTTGCTATAAGCGGTTGCACTATTGGATTTGAATACTTCCCCATAAGGAGAACCGATTACATCAGAGGCATCTGCTGTTCCATCCGAATGTAAAGTATCTGCAACGGATACCCAATTGCTACCATCCCAGCCTTGTAGGACGGTTTCTGCCTCATTTCTAAGGAAAGAAGTGCTCGTATGTTGGGTGATTTCTACTTGCGTCATGAGTACTTCCGTACCAAAATCAAATTCAAATAGGGTCTTACCTGCAATTGCTTGAGAATTGCTAAATCGGTGTCCGTTGCCTTCTGTCTCGTCTAATAAAGTATTAATCGCATTTGGAGAAGCAGTGATTTCTGTACTGATAGTCAATGAACCTCTATCGACTTCTAAAGAATGCGCACATACGTTTTCAATCACATCTGGCACTCCATCATTATCATCATCTAAATCGTGTAAATCTCCTACACCATCGCCATCAAAATCATTGGCACACACTACGATTGAAGAATCAATTACATCTCCGTAGTATAAAGTATAAGCTAAATCAAAAGCCGTCGAATCAATTGGTTCAGGGTTTCCTTCTGCATCATAAGTCTGTTCAGGGGCTACTTCTAATCTATCCGCAAATCCATTAGGGCCATAAGGGCCAGCCACCGTATTATTGGCTAATACATTGACCGTATTTGCCTCCGCTGCATCTGGGCAACCATCACCATCAGAATCTAAATCCAATTCGTTTGGAATACCGTCACCATCAATATCTTTTTTACAGCCACAAGAAGTAGCGAAGATGAAAGGCGGTGTACCACATTGGAAACCAACTGGATTATTCGTTAAACTTGCGTTAGACCCACAAACGATATGACCTGAGAAACAAATCGTGGTATCTGGTCGAATAGATGCTGCTAAGTGACCACCTACTTCAATATATTCATATCCTTGATAATTTCCTTGTGGGATTTTAGGATAAGCCACAGCTCCCGGTTGACCGATAGAGTAACTACCCGTATTTTGTCCCCAAGTGTATAAATCGCCGTTGGCTTTTATTAATGCCGCAGCCTGTCCTGCATTTTCGTTATTCTTACCATTGATAAACACGACATCTGTTACATCATTGGTACCTGGAAATTCTTTTATGGTAATCCATGAGTTTTTATTCCCTGTTCCTGGACTTAAAATTTGTCCAGAACCAAGTCCCATACCATACACTTTTCCATCTGTTCCTAATAATAGGTAAGTTGGCCCTGTGCTAGCAGCTGGAGCAGCTACTAAAGTAAAATCTACTACGTCTAATCCAGTAGGAATAGTCATCTGTGTAGGATAAATTCTATTGGCTGGTGCGGAACCGTTGCCTAAGAATACTCCTTTACCCCAAGTCCAGAAAGTACCGTCTTTTTTCTTCGCCATTGCCCCTGTGTGGGTCGTGTATAGCGTTTCACAAACGAATGGTGAACCTCCTGCACTTTCTAATACTTGATGCCATTTGTATACATTGGCATCACCCGTTCCGTGTAACTCTGAGGTATGACCTCTAACCCATACATTTCCTTTATTGGTCAATAAGAATAAACCACCAGAACCGCCGAACGAACCACCTGTATCCATCCATTTGATATCCTTTGGTGCTACGCCAGCAGGCATATCCATTGGTGCAAATCCTCTACTACCGTCTGTTCTTGGCGCACAGGTTGGATTACCCCAAGTATAGAGGTTGTCCGTGGTCATCATGAAGAATTGGTTGTAAGATAAACAACCGTGTAATGGTTTACCTGTAAAGTTGTAGCCATTTTCTGGGGTGACCATGGTCATAACAGGCATACAACTGCTATTAGGGCCTGCCGCATCACCAAACACTACAAATCCACCACCTTGTACTTTCGCAATCGTATTATGCCAGCTAGAAGACATCGCTCCTTGCATCGCACGCTGTGGACCACCTGTATCACAATCACATTTTTCAATTTCATCTAAAATACCATCGTTATCGTCATCAATATCGAAGACGTTTCCAATACCATCATTATCGGTATCTAAACAAACAACTTCGTCGCCATCTAAGGCATATAATCCATAAGTACTTTCGTAGTTGATAGAATCTTGGTCGGCTACTTTTTCTAAGTTATCGGCTAAACCATTCGCACCAACTGAGCCAGTAATGACTGTCTGACCTTTTGGCCCTGCACCTGCCTCGTGTAAATCAGGGCAATTATCTCCATCTGAATCTAAATCTAAGTGGTTGTAAATGCCATCTTCGTCAGCGTCTGCATTACAGTTATCTTTTGGATAATCTTCTGGGCGGAAGTTATGGACGCTTAAGGTGATTTCCATAACGCCTGCGTAATAAGACGTTCCTGCAACTCCTTGAATTCTATATTTTTCGTAAACTGTACTTGGATGTAATTTATTTTGAATCGCAAAATCAGTAGCCACCGTATTGACAATAGTATCTGATAGTAATTCCCAGTTACCCCCTTTTAATCCTTGTAAAACAAAGGTTGAAGTAGCATTTCTACTCAAATACCAAGAACCCATGTCCAAATTAACGGAGTCAATCGCTACTGGAATTAGCGTACTAATTTCAAAGAAAGTTTTATCAACAATACTCTGGTTAATATTAAAAGCAGATTGTGTAGTCGTTACACCATCGTAACTATTGGTCAATACATAGCTAGAATACTGCGTTAATTCGGAAGTAATCGAAGTGATTAAAGAACTAGCAATTTCTGCCTCGGAGAAATAACAACTAGGCGATTCTTCACTATCTCTAATCCCATCATTATCATCATCAATATCTGTGAATAAATCTTTATGTCCATCATTATCCGTATCTGCACAAGGATTTAAGAAATCGCTAAACGCATATCGAACATTTGGTGTATAATTTAAAGTATCTGATTCTGGAGAAGTTTCTAAGCTATTGGCTAAACCATTCAAGCCGTAAGGGCCTGCAACGGTATCTACACCTTCTACTAAAATCGCACCTGCCTCAAATCCATCAAAACATAAATCACCATCTGCATCTGTATCTATACGGTCAGGGATGCCATCTTCGTCAGTATCTTTATCTGCACAAGCCATTAAGTCGGTAAAGTCAATACCGTTTCCGAACCAAACGGGTGCTGTTTGGAATTCTGCAATGAAATTAAAATCTCCACCGTGGTTACTAAACTGGAAGTTAACGTACCAAGTTCTAGTTTGAGTAGCCCCTGATTTTCTATTAATAACCGTACCTGAACTAATCGTTGCACCGTCTGCAATATCTGTTTGATTGCTAGGGTCCATCATCGTAGCGGTTACACTACCATTCCAAGTTAATAAAATGTCATTTGCAGAAGAGGCACTTCCATAAGTTGAATTGGTATTAACCCCTTGATTTGGTCCCCACTTAATTGCACCATTGATAATATTTCCTGCTGGCATCTTGAACGTATAGTTCTCCTTTGAACCAACAGCTGTATTATATGCAACGAAGTTAAATGCACCATCTTCTTGCCCATCATTGGTGTAGTAATAAGTTTGATTAGCATTTAACACAAAGTCTAACACTAAAGAATCTGTTCCGAAAGGATAAACCGCTTTGGTATGGTGGAATCCAATTCCTTTACCATTTCGGGTATTTACCTCTGAAATTTCTTCGGTTAAACCACTACAAGTAATTTCGTATTCGTCTGGAATACCATCGTTATCATCATCTAAATCAATTAAGTCTCCAATGTCGTCATTATCTGTATCTAAACAAGCATTTAATAAACTTGCAAAAGCGTAAGACTGTAAAGTATAATTGATGGAATCAGAATCTACATTGGTTTCTAAGTGGTCGGCTAAACCGTTTGCTCCAACAGAAGTGTACGACCCATTTTGATTCACCAAAGAATCGCCAATGACGCCTGCGCCTGCCTCTGCTATATCAAAACAGCCATCACCATCTGCATCTCTATCCAAATGATTCAATTGACCATCACCATCAATATCAGATGAACAACTTGCTCTTGGTAATCTACTCGCTACAAAGTCACCTAAGACTAATTGTAATTCATAGATACCAGTGTAATAACTAGTTCCTGTAACTCCTTGGAACCTATATTTTTGGTAGGCTTTGCCTACGTGCATGGTATTTTCAATCGTAAAGTCTGTTGTATTGGTATTTTGCATTGGAGCAGATAATTGCTCCCATGCACTACCGTCGTAGCCTTCTAATTGGAAAGTAGAACTTGCATTTCTACTGATGTACCAAGACCCAACATCAACCAACACCCCTTTAATGGCTATTGGAGCTACTTGTGGAGTGATTTCAAATATGGTCTTATCTACAATCGACTGGTTAACAGCAAAAGCAGATTGTGTATTGGTTAAACCATCGTGGTTATTCTCAATTTTGTAAGAAGAGTATTGTCTTAACTCTGAAGTTACTGCTCTAATTTTAGATAAATCCGCCTCTGTGAAGAAACAATCAGGTGACTCTACCGCATCTAAAATACCATCATTATCATCATCAATATCTACTAAATCATTAATCCCATCATTATCATAATCTGAACAGGCATTTAAGAAACTGCTTAATACATTTCTTAAATCAACGGCGTAATTGAGGCTGTCGTTATCTGCATTTGTTTCCAAACTATTATCTAAACCATTCGTACCAAACGGCCCTGCTAAGGTATCAACGCCTAATGAAGTAGCAATCGCACCACCTTCAATCGCATCAGGACAACCATCATTATCTGAATCGGTATCAAAACGGTCGGCAATATAATCACCGTCGGTATCTTTATCATTACAAGCTTTTAGGCCGTTGAAATCAATACCGCTACTAAAATCAGAGGCAGTAGTATTGATATATTTAGCATCAATTGCAAAGTCACTTACGAAATTATTTAGTTGGAAAGTAACAAACCATGTTCTAGTCTGGGTTGCACCAGCCAATCTTTTGATAATATCTCCTGAACTTAGTTTTGTGCCATCTGCTAGATTTGTTTGATTATCAGGATCACTTAGTGTGGCAATGGGGTTATTTGTCCAAGAAAGTTCAATATCTACGACCGTACAATTTTGATTATACCTGCTGTTAACATTCTCGCTAGTATTGGGTCCCCAAAGAATCGTTCCATTGATGACATTATCAGTAGGCATACCAAAAGTAATTTTCTCGGTCGCCCCAGTTGCCGGTTTGTAGGAGGTATAATCCATTGCTCCTTCCTTGTTACTTACTGCCCAATAACTTTGGTGAGCCATCATCTGAATAGTTACATCTAAAGTATCCGTTCCTAACGGGTAGCGATTAGTAGCGAGGTGCATTCCTGTCCCTTCTCCATTATTGGTTTTTACAAAACCCAACGCTGCGCCAGGGCCAGAACAATTCATTTCGTGGTAATCTAAAATACCATCGTTGTCATCATCCAAATCAATAATATCCCCTACTCCATCATCGTCATAATCTTGACAACCATTGATTAAAGTCGTTTGGGCGATTGGATAAGCTGAGTTGAAATTATACGTCGCATCCGCATAATTGCTCGTTTCTAAATGGTCTGCAAAACCGTTGTGATTCACTTGTGCGTAAGTTGAGGCAACTGTTTCATCCGTTTTGCTGACAGATGCACCACTTTCTCTAGCGTCAGGACAAGTATCTCCGTCTGAATCTGCATCGAACTTATCAGGCATATTATCATTATCTCGGTCGATATTAGAACAGGCTGTTAAATTAGTAAAATCAACACCGCTACCAAACCAATTTGGCGCACCTTGATAATCTGCCACAATTTGGAAGTCATTAGTAAAATTATTGAAAGTAAATTCAACATACCAAGTTCGAGAAGTAGATGTTCCAGCTATTTTATTAAAAATAGTTCCAGAACTTATCGTCGAACCATCTGCTTGGTCTGTTTGATTATTTGGGTCATGCATGATTGCACTTACCCCTGCTGAGAAAGTTAATTCAATATCTACTGCAAGACCAGCACTTGTCATCCAAGAGTTAGCATTGTTATTAGCAATGTCTGGGCCCCAAAGCATCGTACCATTGACCATATTATCGGTTGGCATGGCAAAATTCCAAGTTTCAATCGTTGGTGTAGCAACTGTATTATAAGAACCGAAATCAAAAGTTTGATTATCGAAACCATCATTGAAAGCAAAATAGGAAGTATGCGATTTCAAAGCCAAATCAAAGTGCATGGTATCTGAACCTAATAGATAAATAGCACTTGCAGTATGTTCGCCTGTACCTGCACCACCTGCATTGGCAGTAGCCACTTCATTCATTCCTGCACCAATAGTGGCACAAATCGTCTCATTAACATCTAAAATACCATCGTTGTCATCATCAATATCAATAACATCTCCGACTAAATCATTATCAAAATCATTGTCGCAAACGACAACTGTAGAATCTAACGCCAAATTGTAAGAAGAAGTAAAAACAATCGTATCATTATCTGCTGCTGTTTCTATATTATCTGCTAAACCATTCAAACCAACCGTTACAAAAGCGCCATTTTGAGTCGTTAAAGAATCACCAATTGGCCCTGCACCAGATTCTGCTAAATCGTAACAACCATCGTTGTCTGAATCTAAATCTACGTGGTTGTATTTGCCGTCATTATCCGCATCATCACTACAAGATAATTTGGGGAAATCTTCTGGTCGGAAATTAGCAATACTAAGCGTAATTTCATAGACACCCGCATAATAAGAAGTACCTGCAATACCTTGAATTCTATATTTAGAAAAGGCAGTTGTAGGGTGATATTTATTTTCTACGGAAAAGTCAGTTGTATTAGTGTTAGAAAGGGTATCAGAAAGCGTCATCCAAGTACTACCGCTTAAACCTTGTAGGGCAAAGGTAGAATTTACATTAGATGTTAAATACCAACTACCTAAATCAAAATTAACATGACTAATAGCCGTCGACTCGCTGATGCTGATTTCAAACATTGTTTTATCGACAATGGTCTGATTGACATTGAAAGCAGATTGAGTAGTTGTATTTTTATCAAAACTATTACCAATAATATAGGAAGAATATTGAGATAATTCGGAAGTAATACCCGTAATTAAATTGCCTTCAATAGAATCTTTAGTGGCAAAACAATTAGGCGATTCTTCGCTATCTCTAATTCCATCATTATCATCATCTAAGTCTAATAAATCACCGATGTTATCATCGTCTGTATCATCACAAGCATTGATGGCATTGGTTAAGGCATATTTATAAGAATTTTTATAAGTAATGCCAGCAGTTGCTAAGTCATTGGTTTCTAAGTTATCCGCTAAACCATTTAAGCCGACAGGCCCTGTGATTAAGGAATCACCAATTGGTCCTGCGCCTGCCTCTACGATGTCTGGACAACCATCACCGTCAGAATCACGGTCGAAAATATTTAAGATACCATCCATGTCGGTATCTAAGTCTTCGCAGGCAGACAAACCTGATAAATCTACCCCACCACCAAACCAACTTGGCGATGCTTGATAATCCGCAATTATTTGAAAATCATTGGTATAGTCTGTTAAAATAAATTCGATATACCAAGTCCTAGAAGTGGCTGTTCCCGCCAATTTATTAAAGGTAGTTCCAGTTGTAATTGCTGTATTATCTGCAATATCCGTTTGATTATTCGGGTCGTGCATAATAGCCGTAACACCACTAGAGAAACTTAGTAAAATATCTACTGCACTTCCACTACTAGTACTATTTGAATTGGTGTTGCTAACAATATCTGGGCCCCATAATAATTGACCATTAACTTTGTTATTATCTGGCATGTCAAAGTTCCAAGTTTCTTTGGTACTCGCACTTGTATTATAAGAAACAAAATCAAATCCTTTATCCTCTGTAAATGCCGTATTGAATCTCCAATAAGAGGCATGAGCCTCAACAGCTATATCAAATTTCAAGGTATCACTACCTAATGGGAAATCAGCACTTGCGATATGCATACCCGAACCATTTCCATTCGCTGTAGCTGTATTATTAACCGTACTGCCCATTCCACCACAAAGTACTTCATTAACATCTAGCACTCCATCATTATCATCGTCAATATCAATTAAGTCACCGATACCATCCTTATCAAAATCAGCACAAGCATTTGCTGTTGCATCATAAGGGAAATCATAATGTGTATAATTAGTAGAATCGCTATCTGCATTTGTTTCTAAATGGTCGGCTAAACCGTTAGTACCAACAGCCGTATAACTAGCGTTTTGAGACACTAGAGAATCGCTAACTGAACCAGCACCAGATTCTGCTAAATCGTAGCAACCATCGCCGTCTGAATCTAAATCTACGTGGTTGTATTTGCCGTCATTATCGACATCCTCGCCACAATTATCTTTCGGATAATCTTCTGCTACAAAGTTGCCAATATGAGGGATTAATTCATAAATCCTAGCGTAGTACGAAGTTCCAGAAACACCGTATAGCCGATATTTTTTATAGCTATTTACATTTTGTGTAAAAGCATAGTTTCTAGTATTATTAGTCGTAGGTGATTCACTTGAATCGCTGGTTAAATCGACCCAATTTGTTCCGTCATATCCTTGCCATTTGAAAACAGCTACTGCATTGAACATACTGTAATTGAAAACCATATCAATAGAAGTCAATTCAATAGCTTGGTCGTAATTAATTTCAAAAAGTGTGGCATCGGTAATATCTTGATTTAATGAGGCATAAGCTCCAAAAGTAGTGTTACCACCATCATACAATAGTGCAAAATCATAACTTGCAACCCACTTTGACCAATCAGAGGTGATTTCAGCAATGGTAATATCGTCAGCTGTATAATAGCAACTTGGCGACTCTACAGCATCTCTAATCCCATCATTATCATCATCAATATCTACTAAGTCTGGGATATTGTCATCGTCTGTATCCGCACAAAGATTTAAGAAATCGCTAATCACATATTTATGAATTAAATCATAATTAAGCATCCCCGTTTCAGTACCTGTTTCTACACTATTCGCCAACCCATTTAATCCATAAGGGCCTGCAATGGTATCTACGGCATTGCTATTTCTAGCACCACCTTCATAGACATCATAACAACCATCCCCATCCGAATCTAAATCTACATGATTGTATAAAGCATCACCATCTGTATTCTCGGCAAAACCAATATTGGCATTTAAAGCATAACCCTCAGCGCCCATATTTGCCGCAGAAACATGATTGGTCGTTAAGACAAAATCAGAGACTAATAAATTGGTATGGAAAATGACTTTCCAAGTTGGTTGAGCCGCAGCAGTAAAAGTAGCTGCTTGTACTAAGGCTTGTCCTGAACTGATTAAGGTGCCATCTACTATATCTAATTGCCCATCAGGGTCAATAACTGTCGCCGTCACATTTGGTGTCCAGTTAACGGTAATGGTTTGTGCAACATTGATATTTTCTGAATCGGTATTGCCATTCAAACTTGGTCCCCATTCGATATAATTTAATAAAGTATTAGGTTGTGGACTGATGGTAGAAATGGCTGTAAAATCTTTGGTCGCATCATTAAAAATATAGTGTAGTCCTTTTTCATCCGCATAATTATTCGCAGCTACTAAAGCCACACTTGCATCAGAAAGGTCAATGCTATAGTTGGCAATTGCACTATCATTGGTATAAGCGCCTTCAATTAATTGAGAGCCAATTGGCATCGTGTAAGTAGCCGTATTTGCTGCACCTACTCCTGTATTTAATTCTATTACATCTAAAATACCATCATTATCATCGTCAAGGTCAATTAGGTCACCAACGCCATCGTTATCTGAATCGGCACAAGCATTTAATACACCCGATTGTGCTAAGTAATAAGTAGAAGTATAATTGATAGTTCCATTATCTCCTGTTTCTAAATGATTCGCTAGACCGTTTAGGCCAACGCTTGCATAGCTACCACTTTGGGTAACCAAAGAGTCACCTACTGCACCAGCACCAGATTCCGCTAAATCATAGCAGCCATCGCCATCCGAATCAAGGTCAAGGCTATTGACAATGCCATCATTATCTATATCACAATCTGGTAGCCTATTTTGGGCTTGAGCCATAATAGAACTTAGATCTCTTTCACTATTACAAGCATCGTTTTCATCTACAAAACCAAAATAGCTAACAGCCTCTATGTTTCCATTAGAATCTGTACCTCTAAATTGAACTAAAACTTTTTGAGCTATATAAAATTCAACTGGTTCAAAGGTTTGAGAACCAGGCCATCCTTCGGAGGTAACCAGTTTCATATCATTTTGGTTACCAGTTGTAGAAAATGCCATAGAATAGCCATCATCCCAACCCCCACAAATTTCATAGATGCCAGGGTTTAACCAAAAAGTATATTCCACTCCATAGTGTCCGCCAGAAAGTCGAGCGGTTCGTTTTTCTGGAAATTCGGTTAAAGTTGATTCATTTACATTGGTGAAATCAGCATAACCAAGCATTAATTCTTCCTTGTAACACCATTTAGTGGCAGTAAGTAAGGTAGAATTATTTGTTGGAGCTACTGAAAATATTCTTTGCCTAATGGTTCCATCAGCAATTGTAGCTCCTATATTTACATTATCTCCAGAAGAGCATGATGCTAATAAAGTTGCATCGGTAGTTTCTTGTAATACCTCAATATCAACTGTAGCACATTCGTCGATGTCTAACACCCCATCATTATCGTCATCAATATCAATTAAATCACCAATACCATCATTATCCCAATCATCACAAGCATTTAATAAACTATCGTATTGGAAAGTCTGTAAGGTATAGCTAATCGTATCTGAATCTACATAAGATTCTACATGGTCTGCTAAACCATTGAACCCTACGGAAGTATAAGCGGAACTTTGCGTTACTAAAGAATCTTCAACACCGCCTGCGCCAGATTCGGCTAAATCGGAACAACCGTCATTATCCGAATCTAAATCTAAATAATCTGGTGTACCATCTTCGTCCGTATCTCTAGCTACACAGCCACCTCCAGCAAAATCACCTTTGGCAAATTTGATGGCATCAATCGCTGGATAATCATATATACCAGATGGATGCCCATCGGCACCATGATAAGCCCAACATTCTAATCTCAAATTAGCAGCAGTAGGGGTGAAAGTTAAGGTTCCTTTTTCCCAAACTTGATTCCCAGCACCAAGATAAGGCAACTCATGCGTTACTTTATATTCGTTACCTAGACCAATAACAAAACCTGCCAAAGAACCAATCCGAGTAGTCCCCTCAATACCAGCATGTGCTACGTAATATTCAAAAGTATAAGGAGCACCAACTTCTAAATCGGTTAAATCAACATAAAAAGACTCACCTACGGCTGTACCGGGCGCACCGCTACCATAAGTCCAACCAGCCACAAAAACACCTCCTTGCGGAGAAGGCGGCATTCCGTCTGCCATTCCTGCCCAAGTACCTGTACCTGTATGCGGCATTGGAGAGTTCCAAGAATCTGCGGACCCTGTTCCATTCGTCCAACCACCAGCAGTTACATTACTATTATAAGCATTATAACTCGCTATGCCTGCCAAATCTTCCCAAGTTCCATCTACGGATAATTCAGACTCAAACTCGCAACTTGCTCCTTCTTCACTATCTGGAATACCATCATTGTCATCATCAATATCAATGACATCACCAATGCCATCTAGATCCTGATCGATACAAGCATCTACACTATCAACTAAAGCAAATACGCTATAATAATCTTTGTAAGAAATAATGTCAGAATCTGTACTGGTTTCTAAGTGGTTCGCTAATCCATTCAAGCCATAGCTGGTGAAACTAGCATTTTGATTGGCTAAGGAATCGCCAATATAGCCAGCACCTGACTCTACTATATCGTAACAACCATCCCCGTCAGAGTCTAAGTCCAAGTGATTGGCTAAAGCATCACCATCCGTATTAATTAAATAGCAAATATCGGCATTCAACGAATAGCCTTCTGAACCCATATTGGATGCAGAAATATGGTTAGTCGTTAAAACAAAATCAGCCGTTAATAAATTGGTATGGAAAAGTACACTCCAAGTCGGTTGTGCAGCTGCGGTATAAGTCGCTCCTTGCACTAAAGCTTGTCCAGAACTAATCGTTGTGCCATCGGCTATATCTAATTGATTGTCAGGGTCAATGACCGTTGCTTGTACATTTGGTGTCCAAGATAAATTAATAGTCTGTGCAATATTGATATTTTCTGAATCAGTATTGCCATTCAAACTTGGGCCCCAATGAACATTGCTAATTAAAGAGTTTAATCTTGGGCTAATTGTCAGCGTAGAAGTAAAATCTTTGGTGGCATCATTGAAAATATAATGTACGCCTTTATCATCGGCATAATTATTAGCCGCTACTAAAGCGACACTTGCATCGGATAAATCAATGCTATAATCTACTGTAGCCGTTAAGTTTCCATGCGAATAAATACCTTCGATTAATTGCGTGCCGATTGGCGTGGTATACGTATTGGTCGTAGCTGAACCGTAGGCACATCCTAATTCGGTTACATCTAAAATACCGTCGTTGTCATCGTCAATGTCAATTAAATCGCCTACATTATCATCGTCAGAATCGGCGCAAGCATTTAA
>CALDTJ010000633.1 GCA_937924145.1 uncultured Saprospiraceae bacterium | reverse complement strand
ATAAAGTCCGTACTTTTTTTAGTGACGCTATACACGGGGTATATTTCTTCTCCTTTGTTCGTAGCGTATTCTTCAAAATTATACTTGGTACTGAATAATAAGAACCCTTCTTCGAAAGACATGCCTGGCAAAATGATTCTTTGTTTCCAACCACCTCTAGAAACACCTTCTTCGATAATCATCCCATTGCCATAGATTTTTCTCAAAGAAACTGGACTGATTAATTGAGGTTGACTTTCGAAATCTAACTGTTGCAATAACCCAAAATGTTGGTTGGCATATTCCTCAAAAGATTGATTGACCGTTTGTTTTACTTCCGTATTATTTAAATAAGGTTCTAAATTAAAGGTTGGTAACTTAGATAAATAGCCATCAAAAATATACCCTTCTGTTCCTAAATAACTGACTCTGCACCAATGCCCTTTCAAATAAAAACTCTTGTATTCCATGCCGTCGATTTTTTGTGCTTTGACGACTCTGACTTTCACTTCTGGCAATTCTTCTTGGTAAGAATCAACTTTTACCTTTGTTCCATAAGGAATAGTCAATATTTTATCGCCTTTCAAACTAGGTTCGACTCTTAATTTCAAACCAGATTTTGCCCATACATACATGGAGTCTCCCGGTTGATACATAGTGGTAGAAAAACCAAATTGAGTAAATAAAAAACTGATAGTTACTACTAAAATAATTTGCATCCTTTTCATAATAATGGTTTTAAGATGTTTTAAAAATAAAGTTGATTTTGTGGATTAACTCAGCTGTTTTAATCTTGTTTTCGACAACTGACAATACAAAGGTGAGGGCTTTTTGACCTTAAAACTGGCCGTATTATTATTCGTAAGGATTAAGCGATTATTCGTTATTGATGGCTGATTATTTGATTTTAGGCTTTCTTTCCTTTAATCAGGAGACATTTATTTTGGGAGCTAGGAATGAGGGAAGGTTAAAAAAATAAGTGTTTTCTGATTAATCTTCCAAAAGTTGAGAAAACACCTCATCTTATTGCATCGCTTTTCCTATCCCATAAATGAGATGACTCCTCAAGTTTATGAAACTATCTTAAAATAGATTTTGAAAAATTTAAACTAAACCCTACATTTGTGAAATAAGTAGAACGGTCTAATTCTGAAAGGCCTTTATATTTTAAATGACTCATGGGCTATAAATACAATAGAAAAGACATACTAAAGCAAGGGATAGATTTGATGAGCCAATCGGGCTATCATAATATTGGTGTTATGGAAATTCTAAAAAGTATGAATATTCCAAAAGGGTCTTTTTATAATTTTTTTAATAGTAAAGAGGCTTATATCATTGAGGCAATAGAACTATATGGTGCAGCAAATTTGAGATTGGCAGATCGAATAGAGCAAATGGAGCATCTAAATTCATTAGAAAAAGTGAAAGCTTACTTTAGTCATTTAGTCCAAAAAAATAAAGCACAAAATTTTAAGTACTCTTGTTTTTGGGGCAATCTATCGACCGAAGTAGCTGGACAAAATGAAAAAGTTTCCACTGCTATTCAAAATCAGATGACCATTATTAAAGAAAGATTTGTTCTGTGGCTAACAGAAGCGCAAGAACAAAATATATTAATTGAAGTTTATACTCCGACACAAATCGCGGATTTTTTATATACCAATTTTCATGGAGCAATGGTTACCATGAAATATCAACAGTCTGCTAAACCGTTAGAAGACTTCCTAGAAATAAATTTTAAACTTTTAAGTAAAAAATGATTGTGTGATTGTAAAATTGAATGATTGTATTTTATGTGCATTCAATCTTCTTTCATTTAATATTCAACATTAAAAAATGGAAAAATCAACGAAGTACCCAAAGTTATTAGAACCATTAGATTTAGGATTTACAACCTTAAAAAATAGAGTCTTGATGGGGTCTATGCACACGATGCTAGAAGAATCAGAAAATAGCTATGAGCGAATGGCTGCCTTTTATGGTGAGCGTGCCAGAGGACAAGTTGGTTTGATTGTGACGGGAGGGATTGCACCAAACGTAGAAGGTGGTGCTTTGTCAGGACACGCTTTTGATAATGAAGAAGAGGCAGAAAAACACCGAGCAGTAACTAAAGCAGTGCATGATGAAGGTGGAAAAATCTGTATGCAGATTCTACACGTTGGTCGTTATGGATATACGCCTAAAAACGTTTCTTCTAGTGATACCAAAGCTCCTATTTCTCCATTTCCAGCGAGAGGTTTGACTGGAGAAGAGGTAGAACGCACCATTGAAGATTTTGTACACTGCGCTAAAATGGCAAAACACGCCAATTATGATGGAGTAGAAATCATGGGGTCAGAAGGATATTTGATTAACCAATTCATAGTTACGAAAGTCAATAAAAGAACGGACGAATGGGGTGGTTCTTACGAAAATAGAATTCGTTTCCCACTTGAAATTATTAAGCGAACGAGAGCAGCAGTTGGTGAAAACTTCATTATTATTTACCGATTGTCCATGTTGGATTTAGTAGAAGGTGGTAGTACGTGGGAAGAGGTTGTTCAATTGGCAAAAGAAGTAGAAAAAGCAGGCGCAACGATTATCAATACAGGTATTGGCTGGCACGAGGCGAGAGTTCCAACGATTGGAACAGTGGTACCAAAAGCAGGTTTTGCATGGGTGACTAAACGAATGATGGGAGAAGTAAACATCCCGTTAGTAGCGACCAATAGAATCAATATGCCAGATGTGGCAGAAAAGGTTTTGGCGGATGGATGTGGAGATATGATTTCTATGGCTCGACCATTTTTAGCAGACCCAGAGTTGGTTTTAAAAGCAATCGAAGGTAGACCTGATGAGATCAATACTTGTATTGCTTGTAATCAGGCTTGTTTGGATCATACTTTCACAATGCAAGTTTGTTCTTGTATTGTAAATCCGAGGGCATGTCATGAAACTATCTTAAATTATAAACCAGCGAAATCTAAGAAAAGAATTGCCGTAGTTGGTGCAGGACCAGCAGGTTTGGAGGCTGCGAAAGTTTGTGCAGAAAGAGGGCACGAAGTTTTCTTATTTGAGGCAGAAAGCGAAATAGGTGGTCAGTTCAACATGGCTAAAGTGATCCCTGGGAAGGAGGAATATGGTCAAACGATTCGTTACTATAATACCATGTTAAGAAAGCATGGAGTCAAATTGAATTTAGGTTTAAGAGCAACAACTGAAGGATTAACTTCAGGTAATTATGATGAAATCATCTTAGCTACAGGTGTTACGCCAAGAACCTTAGATTTGGAAGGGATCGACCATAAAAAGGTATTAGATTATGCGGATGTTTTATATCGAAAGAAACCAGTTGGCGAAACGGTAGCGATCATCGGTGCTGGTGGAATTGGTTTTGATATGGCGGAATATTTAGCCCACGATATGTCTCACGAATCCGTTAGTTTGAGCGTACCAGCTTACATGACGGAATGGGGGGTAGATATGGATTATGAAAGAGGTGGTGCCTTGGCAGCAGAGGGTGCAAAACCCATCCCATCTCCAAGAAAAATTTTCTTATTAAAGCGATCTAAAGGTAAGCATGGTAAGAACTTAGGTAAAACGACTGGATGGATTCATCGTTCTAGTTTAGCCATGAAAAAGGTGAATATGATCGGTCAGGCACAATACGATAAAGTAGATGATGCTGGTTTGCACATTACGGTCGGTGAAGAAACGCAAGTTTTGCCTGTTGACAATGTAGTAGTTTGTGCTGGTCAAGAACCTTTCAGAGCTATGTACGACGAATTGAAAGCTGCTGGGAAAAGTGTGCATTTAATTGGTGGGGCGAATATTGCTGCTGCTTTGGATGCTAAGAAGGCGATTAAGGAGGCTAGTTATTTGGCGGCTGAGTTGTAATAATCATATACCTAAAAATACTTTAAAAGCTCATTTGAATCTTTTGGTTTGGGTGAGCTTTTACAATGTATAACTCTAATATTTTCCTACAACAATATTTTTTATTTTGTTTTAATATAAACTTACTGTTTGTTTTTTTTTTTTTATTCTTATGGAACCCCCGATATTTCAAGTCTCCAGACTTGAAATCAATATCTGCTGGTCTCCAGACCAGCGTACGTTGTATGTCGTCAGGAGACGACTTTAATATGGATTCCTAGTCTGGAGACTAGGAATATCGGTAACCTATTATATTTTCGACTCTACACTAACGCTGAGTTAATTCGATTTTCCGACCATCTATATCTTTAATAATGGCTTGAAAGCCCCATTCAGTTTTGGATGGAGCTTTTACTATTTTAATATTTTGCTTTTCTAACTTAGCTATTACTTTTTCTAGATTATCAACTATAAATCCTAGCCGTATTGATTTATCGACCTCCATCTGAGCTTTTTTAGCTTAGTACAAACTCTTTGGTTATTTTTAATTATTTTTATGAAACTGGAAAAGATTTCTTATTGTTGAATAGAAAAAATTGCCATTTATGAATGAAAAATTATTGTCTCGAATAACTCTTAATTCAAAGGTTTGTAAAGGCAAACCCACCATTCGGAATATGCGTTTCACCGTTGCTCAAATGTTGGAATTAATGGCTGGTGGAATGAATATAAAGGAAATTTTAGAAGATTATCCATATATTGAAAAAGAGGATATTTGGGCATGTCTTTGGTATGCTGCTAGGATTGCAAATGCGCAAACTGTCTTACCTTTAGCTAGTTAATTTGCTTTATGTTGAAATTTCTTATTGATCCCCGATATTTCAAGTCTCCAGACTTGAAATCAATATCTGCTGGTCTCCAGACCAGCGTACGTTGTATGTCGTCAGGAGACGACTTTAATATGGATTCCTAGTCTGGAGACTAGGAATATCGGTAACCCATTATATTTTCGACTCTACACTAACGCTGAGTTAATTCAATTTTCCGACCATCTATATCTTTAATAATAGCTTGAAAGCCCCACTCAGTTTTGGATGGAGCTTTTATTATTTTAATATTATGCTTTTCTAACTTCGCTATTACTTTTTCTAGATTATCAACTATAAATCCTAGCCGTATTGATTTATCAACCTCCATCTGACTTTTTAATAAAGGATAAATTTCAAAAGTAAAACCATTCATTTCAGCAGCATAATGATAGGGACCATTACCATGTCGATGATAATCAAATTTCATATCTAACAATTCATAAAATTCAGCTAGTGCTTTAAGTTGGTTTGTCCGAATGACCAATAAATTAATTTGTGGTGTCAACATTTCTTTGTAATATTATTTTTTTGAAAAAAAGAACGATACTATGAATTTCAAATTAGTTGCCCTCCTAAGTTTCCTTTTCCTTTTCAATTCAACGACCTCCGCTCAAATAAAAGGCAAAGCCCTAGACGACTTAGCCCATAAATACGCCACCGAATCCTTCGACCGCCTCTACGAATTATTATCCATTCCAAACGATGCGCATTATCCCAAAGAGATTGAAAGAAATATTCAATGGTGCGAAAAAGAATTTCAGCAAAGAGGTTTTTCGACTAACCGATTAGAAACGCCAACAGTTCCGTTACTTTTAGCAGAACGTAAAAAAGCAGGTGCTACCAAAACGGTTTTAATCTATTTACAAATTGATGGACAACCAGTAGATAAGACTAAATGGGATCAAGAAAGCCCTTGGAAACCTGCCTTAAAACAAAAGAAAGCTAATGGTGATTGGGAAGAGATTGATTGGAAAAATATCCACACCAATTATGACAAAGAATTAAGAATATTTGCTCGTTCTACTGCTGACTCTAAAGGTGCTGCGAATGGATTTTTGGCAGCCTTAGACGCTACTAAAGGGATTGCACAACCCAATTTTAATATCAAAGTCATCATGGATTTTGAGGAGGAGTTAGGTTCACCAGAATTGCCAAAAGCAGTTGATAAATATAGTGGAGAATTAGCGGCAGATATGTTGATTATTTTTGATGGACCTCGGCATATTTCTAATCAACCTACTTTGACTTTTGGGGCAAGAGGTATTGCAGAAATTACTTTGACAGTATTCGGCCCTAGAGTCCCACAGCACAGTGGACATTATGGGAATTATGCCCCTAATCCAGCGATTCGTTTAGCACAGTTAATTGCCTCTATGAAAGATGGGGATGGACGAGTAACGATTCCTGGTTTTTATGACGGTATTCATTTGGATGAAGAAACGAAAGCTATTTTGGCTAAAGTTCCCGATGATGAAAAGGTCATCCAAAAAAGTATTGGTATCGCTGCCCCCGATAAAGTAGGAAATAACTACCAAGAGGCGATTCAATACCCGTCTTTGAATGTAAGAGGAATGCGATCTGGCTGGGTAGGTATTCGTTCTCGAACGATTGTGCCCGCTACGGCGACTGCTGAAATAGATGTCCGTTTAGTGATGGAAAGTGACCCTGATTGGTTGTTAGGATTAATTCGTAGTCACATTCAAGCCCAAGGTTATTATGTAGTTGATAAAGAACCGACTGAGGAAGAACGAATGAAGTACAACCGCATCGCTTTTATGCGAACAGAAACCTCCTATTTGGCTTACCGAACGGATTTTGATTCTACAGTTGGTATTTGGTTGGACAAAGCACTGACAAGGGCTTTTGGTCAAACGCCGATTAAAATTAGAAATAGTGGTGGGTCGATTCCTATTGCGCCTTTTGTTACAACTTTAGGCATTCCTGCGGTTACTGTTCCAATCGTAAACCGAGATAATAATCAGCATAGTCCTAACGAAAATATTCGTTTGGGTAATTATGTGGATGGGGTGAAGACTTATATTGCAGTGTTGACGGAGAGACTATAAGGAATTTCAAAATGAACTAGTCTAATTATTTCCTGTTATGATTTTTCTTTAAACCACAAAGAAACAAAGGCCACAAAAGCTTTCCACAAAGATAAAATTCACTTTGTGAATTTCCTTTGTGTGCTTTGTCTCTTTGTGGTTTAAAATAAGGGTAATGAGTATAATATGTTTTACCCCAATTGACACACTCGAATCTTTTGAAAAACAAAAGTATCTTGGAATGAACAAGAAGGAAAAATATTACACTTTTGAAGAGTATCTAGCCTTGGAAGACAAGGCAGACTTTAAAAGTGAATATGAAAATGGTAAAATTTATGCCATGGCTGGTGGTACCTTAGATCATAGTACCATTTCTCAAAATGCGGGTAATGCTATATCAAATGAGTTAAGAAAAAAAGATAAAAAATGTAGAGTCAATAATAGCGAAATAAAGATTAGAATTGAAGAATATAATAAAGGTGTCTATCCTGACATTGCAGTTATATGTGACAAAGCAGATTTTTATAAAAAAAGAAAAGATGTAATTACGAATCCATTATTGATAGTCGAAGTTTTATCTAAATCAACTAAAGATTATGATAAAGGAAGTAAATTTACAGAATATCGTTCTTTACCTTCGTTCAAAGAATATGTCTTGATTGACCAATATGAGGCGAAGGTAGAATCTTGGTATAAAGAGGCGGATAACATTTGGCGAATTTCAAATGCTAGAGGACTAGATTCTTCTATAAAATTATATTCACTAGATGTAGAAATAGCTTTAAAAGATATTTATTACCTCATTGATGAAATTACTGAGTAGTATTCCTAAAACTCACTAGTAAAGTGAAATTTCACATCAGGAAAATTCTCCTGCGCCATATTTAAAGTCCAAGCGGATTCCGCTAAAAAGACGTGATTGCCATCTTTATCAGTTGCCATATCTCGTTTTCGACGACTCAAAAATTCTTTTAGTTTTACTTCATCCTTACATTCTATCCAGCAGGCTTTGTGTAAATTGACGGGTTCGTAAGCACAAGATGCTCCGTATTCGTGTTTTAGACGATATTGAATGACATCGAATTGTAGTGCTCCAACAGTACCAATGATTTTTCGATTATTAAATTCTCGATAGAATAATTGAGCCACTCCTTCATCCATTAATTGGGTCAATCCTTTAGCTAACTGTTTAGATTTTAGTGGGTCTTTGTTGACCACATAACGGAATTGCTCAGGGGAAAAACTCGGAATTCCTTTGAAATTTAACTCTTCCCCCTCGGTCAAAGAATCTCCAATCTTAAAATTACCCGAATCATACAAACCAATTACATCACCAGGATAAGCTTGTTCTACAATAGATTTTTTCGCAGCCATGAAACTAGTTGGGTTCGAAAATTTCATTTTTCGTTCCTGTCGCACGTGGAAGTAGTTCGTGTTTCTTTCAAAAGTTCCTGAGCAGATTCTCAAAAAGGCAATTCTATCACGGTGTTTAGGATCCATATTTGCATGAATCTTAAAGACAAAACCAGAGAATTTATCTTCGTTTGGTAACACTTTTCGTTCTTCGGTAATACGTGGTAAAGGAGTTGGTGCAATATCCACAAAACAATCCAGCAATTCTTTTACACCAAAATTGTTGATAGCACTACCAAAAAATACTGGAGATAATAGGCCTTCTAAGTAATCTTCTTTTTCAAAGTCAGGATAAATTTCATCAATCATTGTGATTTCCTCTCTCAACGTATTTGCTGCTTTTTCCCCAACTCGTTCATCCAATTCAGTGCTATCTAAATCATTGATCTCGAAAACGTCACCTGTTTGTTTGCCGTGAGGATTAAAGAGGACTAATTTTCGCTCATACAGATTATAAACACCTTGAAAATCTCGTCCCATTCCCACAGGCCAACTCAATGGACGAACCAATAAACCTAACTTCGTTTCCAATTCATCTAATAAATCAAAGCCATCTTTTCCTTCTCTATCCATTTTGTTGATAAAGACGATGATGGGCGTATCTCTCATTCGACAAACCTTAACCAATTTCTCCGTTTGTGTCTCCACACCCTTTGCCACGTCAATTACCACAATTACACTATCCACCGCAGTCAGAGTTCTAAAAGTATCCTCTTGGAAATCTTGGTGACCTGGCGTATCTAAAATATTGATTTTTTTACCACGATAATCAAACGCCATTACAGAAGTAGCGACAGAGATACCTCTTTGCCGCTCAATATCCATAAAATCCGAAGTCGCACTTTTCTTTATCTTATTAGATTTGACGGCTCCCGCTGTCTGTATCGCACCACCGAATAAAAGCAACTTCTCTGTCAAAGTTGTCTTTCCCGCATCGGGGTGAGAAATAATACCAAAGGTCTTTCTACGGCCTAGTTCTTCTTTGAATCCCATTGAAATTTAGATTGTTGAAAATTATTAGAGTTGCTTATACTCTGTTAATTTTCTAATTAAGCCGCAAAGTTACGCTTTAAATAGGTTGCTAAAAAGGTAAAAACTTCCAAAAGATAAGATTTCAAAAGGTTTTGCTAGAAATGGTCGGTTATCTTCTAGTTTACCAACTGAATTATTTTGTTTCCAAAAAGCTATAAAAGAATGAATTTACTTACCTTTGTTTTGTTTTAAAAATGACTATAAAAACAGTAAGCTTAAAACAATGGAGATTAAATATTATAATGTTAACGGTGAAATTGTGCCGATTGAAAAAGCGGTTATTAATGTCAGAGATTTGGGATTTTTGAGAGGGTATAGTGTATTCGATTTTTTTAGAATTTATAAAGGTAAACCTGTTTTTATTGAAGACCATTTAACTCGATTACAAAAATCTGCTAGTATTTTAGGCTTAGAGGTTCCTTATTCAAATGAGGAAATGGTCAACAAAATAGTTGAATTGGCGAAAGTCAATAAAATGGAGTTTGGAGGTATTAAAATTGTGTTGACAGGAGGTTATTCTTTGGATGGCTGGTATCCTGTTGAACCAAATTTTGTGATGATTGCTAGTAAATTAACAACCTATCCAGAAAGTGTTTTTACAAAAGGGGTGAAATTGATGGCTTATCAGTACACCAGAGAAACACCTTATACTAAGACGACCAATTATTTAGTACCTATTACTATTCGAAAAGAAATAGAAGAGGCAGAGGCTTTTGATGTGTTATATCATGATGGTGAATTTATTTCTGAATCTGCCCGCTCTAATTTTTTTATTGTCAATGATGAAGGAACGATTATAACTCCAGATAAAGATGCTTTAGAGGGAATTACTCGGAAACATGTTTTAGAAGTAGCACAAAAACATTTTAATGTAGAGATTCGCCCTTTATCAATCAAGGAAACGATGGCAGCTAAAGAAGCATTTATGACTAGTTCTACTAAGGGAGTAATGCCTGTCCGTCAAGTAGATTTTTGGCGAATCAATCAAGGAATTATAGGCGAAACGACTAAACAGTTAATGGATTTATTTAAGCAACATGTAGAAGAGTACGTAGAAACTGACGCCTAATTTGTTACAAAACGATTTTATAAAAATAATTTACTGAGTCTATTAGCATTAACTCTAAAGGTATTTATTGCTGACAGGCTGATAGCTCAGACGGTGAAAAACTTGGTGTTTAGGTAGAAAATTAGTGATATTGTGCTTATTGTAGACATACACTCTTATATATTTAAAAAATTTATATCAATTTGTTTCTAAATAAATGTAATCTTTAATATCTTGCTGATTCAAGAAACTATTTTCACTAAAACGAATCAGTACATGATATCTCCAACCTCTACTCAAGTTGATATTGCTACAATCATAGATCATACCTACCTTAAAGCAGATTGCTCTACGGCTGATGTTAAGGTACTCTGTTCAGAGGCATTGCAACATGGATTTAAGTCTGTCTGTATTCCTCCTTATTATATTTTTCAAGCAAAAAAAATACTGGGAGATTCTAGTGTGAAGATTTGTTCTGTTGTTGGGTTTCCTTTGGGATATAGTACAACAGGGGCAAAGGTTGAAGAAATTAAGCGAGCTTGTAATGATGGTGCAGATGAGTTAGATGTAGTGGTTAATGTAGCAGCGATTAAGAATAATGATTGGAATGCAGTGAGTAATGATATTGAAAGCACAACAATGATTAGCCATTTGAGAGGTAAAAAGGTGAAATTGATTATTGAAATGGGCCTTTTAGAAGAAGATGAGATTTTGAAAGTATGTGAATTAGCTATCAAATCAGGAGTAGATTTTGTGAAAACATCTACAGGTTTTAATAATACTATTACAACTCCAGAAGATATAAGTCATTTAAAATCAATATTGCCGCCTTCAATAAAAGTAAAAGCCTCAGGTGGTATTCGTACTAAAGCTGATGCCTTAGCGATGATTAAAGCAGGTGCTGACCGAATAGGTACTTCATCTGGTGTTAGAATCGTTTCTATGAGTTAAAAAGTAGGAACAATTTTTTTTCGATTTTTTAAACAGTTTCCAAAATCCAGTAGTGTTTATTCTAAAATTTTTCGTAAGGCAATAGCTGACAGCCCCTCGAAGGACTGTCAGCTATTGCTTATTTAGAATAAGGTCTAGTAAATACCCGTTTTTTCCTCTAATTACTGACTTGTAACCTTCCTTGCGAAAATAAAAACTCGATTTTATTTCTCCCTAATCCCTTTGTGCTTAACTTTGGGAGTAATTCACGTATTTCAGAAAAGAACAAGAATATATAATAAATGAAAAAAATAGTTTTCACTTTAGTTGCTATGTTGACTATTACCTCTTTTGTCATTGGACAAAATGTTATAGTTAATGAAACACCAGGTATCACTCAATTGGTAGAGAAACATATTGAATTGAATCGTGCGACTCAATCAATTGACGGCTGGCGTATTCAGTTATTCGCTACAACGGACAGAGCTAAATTAGAAGGAGCAAGAGGCACTTTTATCAACCGTTATCCTAATATTCCTATTGATTGGGTGCATGCTAGTCCTTGGTATCGTTTACGAGCAGGTGCGTTTGCTACCAAATTAGACGCAACAAGAATGTTGAATAGTCTAAAAATTTATTACCCTGATGCCTATTTGGCAAAGGATAAGATTAAAACAAATGAATTATTGAATTCTAGAATTTAGTAACTTTCGATAACCGATAAAATGAAATTTACATCAACAGGCATCTATAGAGGCTTAGATTGGACGACTTTTTCCATATACCTATGTTTGGTATTAGTGGGCTGGTTGATGATTTTTACTGTTGGCTACGAGGATGGGTATAATGGAATCAGCGATTTTTTGATTAGACCAGTAGGACGTCAGACGATTTGGATCGGTATATCCTTTGTTGGTATGTTTTTATTGTATTTTATCGACTGGAAGTTCTTTCAGACCTTTTCTTACCTTTTTTATATTGTTGGACTTGTCTTACTTGTTTTAGTGCTCTTTTTAGGGCCTAAAATAAATGGTGCTCGTTCTTGGTTTATATTCGGTGGTTTTTCTTTTCAACCCTCTGAGTTTGCCAAATTTGGTACTTGTCTCGCTCTCAGTACTTATCTTAGTTCTTTTAGTACCTCTATGCGAGAATTAAAGCATCAAGTAATTGCTGTAGGCTTATTTATTGCTCCGATGTTTTTGATTCTGTTACAATCAGATGCAGGATCTGCATTGGTCTTTACTTCCTTTATGATTGTTTTATACCGTGCGGGGTTAAGTGCAAATATTTATATCATTGGAGCTTTCGTTGGTACAGTCTTTATTTTAGCTTTAATGTATCCTGCCTTAAATATTATTCTAGGCCTTACCTTAGTTGCTATTGTAGCATTAGCTGTAGGTTTTAAAAAGAAGAGAAACCCATTATTAATAGCGTTGACTGTAATCGTCGGTACTATTTATTTAGTCTATTTAGATTTTGTTATCTATGCTTTACCATTGGCTATGGCTGCTTTTTTAGGCTATGGCTGGATAGAGTGGCAAAATAGAAAAGAACGATTGGTCATGGTACTTGCAAGTGGTCTTTTGGCAGGAAGTGCTTTAGTATTTACCGCAAGCTATGCCTTTAATAATGCCTTAGAAAAACATCAACAGGAAAGAATTAATGTTTGGTTGAACCCAAGTAAAAGTGATCCTCGAGGTGCATTGTACAATGTCAATCAATCCAAGATGGCAATTGGTTCTGGTGGACCTCAGGGCAAAGGTTTCTTGAAAGGAGTTATGACTAAGTTAGAATATGTGCCAGAACAATTTACTGATTTTATTTTCTGTACAGTAGGAGAGGAGCAGGGTTTTGCTGGTAGTTTTTCTTTGATGATTTTATTTTTTTTATTACTCTTTCGATTAGTTATGGTTGCTGAACGGCAACGCTCCAATTTTTCTCGTTTTTATTGCTATGGTATAGCAGGTATTATTTTTATTCATTTCTTTATCAATATTGGAATGACCATGGGCATTATGCCTATTATTGGTATTCCACTGCCTTTTATTAGCAAAGGAGGGTCTTCTCTGCTTATTTTTTCCATTATGATTGGTTTAGTATTAAAGTTAGATAGTAATAGATTTAGGATATAAAAAGATTGCTAGATCACTAGTCTGTTTTTTCGTCATTTCTTACCAACTTTTCCCTATTTTTGCCAAATGAAGTTTACGATAGAACATACTGCTAAAGATTCGGCTGCGCGCACTGGTGTGATTGAAACAGCCCATGGCAAAATTCAAACGCCTATTTTTATGCCTGTAGGTACAGCAGGAACGGTAAAAGGTATTCATCACCGCGAATTGACTGACGAAATAAAAGCTCAAATTATACTAGGAAATACCTATCATTTGTACATGAGACCTGGTCTAGATATTTTAGGCAAAGCTGGTGGTTTGCATAAGTTTAATGGTTGGAATAAACCTATATTGACAGATAGTGGAGGCTACCAAGTATACTCATTGAGTGGCCGACGAAAGATAAAAGAAGAAGGCGTAACCTTCGCCTCTCATATAGATGGTTCTAAACATTTTTTTAGCCCCGAAAGAGCGATAGATATTCAGCGAGTAATTGGAGGGGATATTATTATGGCGTTCGATGAATGCACTCCTTATCCTTGTGATTATCGCTATGCTAAGCGGTCGATGCAGATGACACATCGTTGGCTAAAAAGATGTATTAAACATTTTGATGCAGGGGAAGGACATTATGGATATGAGCAAACTTTTTTCCCGATAGTACAAGGCAGTACCTATAAAGATCTTCGAAAAATATCTGCGGAAGTTATTGCAGAATCTGATCAACAAGCGAATGCAATTGGTGGTTTATCAGTAGGCGAACCTGCTGAAGAAATGTACGAAATGACAGAGATAGTTTGTGGTATTTTACCCAAAGAAAAACCTCGATATTTAATGGGTGTTGGAACGCCTGCTAACCTGTTGGAGTGTATTGATTTGGGGATAGATATGTTCGATTGTGTACTACCTTCTAGAAATGGTCGACATGGTTTGGTCTATACCTCGGAGGGAGTGATTAATTTTAAGAATGCAAAATGGAAAGAAGACTTCTCTCCAATTGACGCAAATAGTACTTGTTCGACTAGCCAATTTTATTCAAAATCCTATTTAAGACATTTAATTACCACTAAAGAATTATTAGGTGCTCAAATTGCTACTTTGCATAACCTTACGTTCTATTTATGGTTAGTAGGAGAGGCTAGAAAGCACATTGAATTAGGTACATTTAAGTCTTGGAAAACCGATATGGCAGAACGTGTACAAAGAAGACTATAGTGTAGTAGGCAGTTGACAGTATGCAGTTTGTCCATTAAATAGTCTATTACTGCTTAACTTTTCAAAATTAATGACTAATTTCCTACTTCTTTAAGTATAAAATATGATGAAAGCGATAATTCCAGTGGCTGGAGCAGGAACACGTCTTCGACCGCTTACTTATACTCAGCCTAAACCGCTGATTCCAATTGCAGGGAAACCAATTATTTCCTTTATCATCGACCAATTACTGGAAGTTGGGGTAGAGGAGTTTGTTTTTATTATCGGTTATTTAGGAGAGAAGATAAAGCTGTATGTGGAAGAACAATATCCGAACCTTAAGAAGGAATTTGTTTCTCAGAAAGAAAGAGAAGGGTCTGGGCATGCCATTTGGACTGCTAGAAAAGCCCTGAAGGGAGTAGATGAGGCGATTATCGTTTTTGGAGATTCTATTTTAGACATAGACCTAAAAGCCTTTATGGCAACTAAACATTCTTGTTTGGCTGTGAGAAAAGTAGATGATCCTAGAGATTTTGGTATTGTAGAATTTGATGATGATGGACGGGTTACCAGATTAGTTGAAAAGCCTAAAATACCTAAGTCTAATATGGCAATGGTTGGACTTTATAAAGTAAAAGACCTTCCATTATTATTAAAATCATTGAGTCATAATATAAAAAATAATCGCAGAACTGGTGATGAATTTCCTTTAACGGATGGTTTAATGCGGATGTTGGAGAAGGGAGTCTCTTTTGATACGATGGGCGTAAATAACTGGTATGACTGTGGTAAAATTTCTATTTTACTCGAAACCAATGCTATTCTGCTAGATAAAAAGGGATATGCTTCGGCTAATTTACCACTATATGATAATACGATTATAATTAATCCTGTGAGTATTGGTAAAGATTGCATTATCAAAAATTCTATTATTGGGCCTCATGTGACCATAGGTGAAAATACGACGATAAACTATTCTATCGTGAAAAATTCCATTATAGGTAACTACGCTGCTATTAAGGAAGTGGTACTACAGAATTCTGTAGTAGGGAATGATGCTGGTATTACGGGAATGCGTCAAAGTCTAAATATTGGGGATAATACAGAGATTGATTTTAGTTAAAAAAACTATAAATAGTGTCTATTACTGTATAGTATCGTCTTAATAGTGTTTTTTACTAGCAAACAAATTAATAATTGGAGACATTTATTATCTTGTACTGCTAATCTTTATTTACAAAAAATAAAAAAATGAAAAAGCAAATTCAATTAATTATACTATTATTAATTTCTACGATTACTATTACATTGGCACAAGTCTCTGAAGAAGAGAAAGCAATGAGCCAAGGTGTTAATAATGCCGTTGTGGTTAATATTCCTAACACTACTACTAAAATTGCAGAGAAAGTTTGGAAAGACTATGCTAAGCAATTTAAAGGAAAAACAAAAAAGAATCGAAAAGCAGAAGAATGGAGAACTACTGGTGGAAATATTTCAGGAATTGGCGAAGGTAACTTAAAAGTGTATGCTCAAATCCAAAGTGAAAGTGATGATGTTGAATTGTCCATGTGGATATCTATGAGTGACGGATATTTATCTTCTGCTGACCATAATGATGAATTCAAGGAGGCTGAAAAACTATTAAATGATTATGCTTTAGAGGTTCGAATTGAGACTGTAAAGCAAGAATTAAATGGAGAAGAAAAAAATCTTGCTAAATTTGAAAAGGATTTGAAGAAGTTGAAGAAAGATAATGAAGATTATCATAAAGATATCAAAAACGCAGAAAAAGATATTGAAAGCTCCGAGAAGGCGTTGATTACCAATGATGACGATCAAAAAGAGGCAGTGAAAAATGTAAGATTAGCGGAGGATCTTTTTGAAATTGAAAAAGATAGTCTTGAGGTCTTATTAGAAAATGCTACATCAAAAGGCGAAAAGAAGACGATTAAAAAATCTATTAGAGGAGAAGAGAAGAAAGTGAAAAGTGCTAAAGGTGTTCAGAAAAAAGCAGAAAAAGAAGAAAAGAAATTAAAGAAGACGATTGAAAATGCTAAAAAGACAATCAAGGAGTCTAAGGAAAAAATTATTACCAACGAGAAAGATCAAAAAAAGAAAGTTAGAGAAATTGAAACGCAAGAAAACGTGGTAAAAGAAGTTGAAAAGCGATTGAAAAAATTATACGATTATAAATAATAGTCATTGAACGGGCTAACAAAAAAGGGGAAACAGTAGCAACTGTCTCCCCTTTTCTTTATTTTTTATCGTTTTTAACGATTCATTGAAGTCAATAACTCATCATTATTAGAAGAATTCACCATTTGTTTTCTCAAGAATGAGAAAGCTTCTTCTGGTTTCATATCAGACAAGTGATTACGTAAGATAATCATTCGTTGTAAAGAATCTTTATCTACTAATAAGTCATCTCGACGAGTACTTGATTTATTCAAGTCAATCGCAGGATACATCCGCTTATTGGCCAATTGTCTATCTAATTGAAGTTCCATGTTACCTGTACCTTTGAATTCTTCAAAGATAACTTGATCCATCTTAGATCCTGTATCAATTAAGGCAGTTGCTAAGATCGTCAAAGAACCTCCATGTTCAATATTTCTAGCTGCACCAAAGAACTTCTTAGGTTTGTGTAAAGCATTAGCCTCTACACCACCAGATAATACCTTACCACTTGCTGGGGCAACCGTGTTGTATGCTCTAGCCAAACGAGTGATTGAATCTAAAAGAATGATGACATCGTGACCACACTCTACTAATCGTTTTGCTTTTTCTAAGACAATACCTGCTACTCTTACATGGTTTTCAGCTGGCTCATCGAACGTTGATGCTACAACTTCTGCATTCGTATTTCTCCTCATATCTGTTACCTCTTCAGGACGTTCGTCCACTAGAAGTACAATCATATAAGTTTCAGGGTGATTTTTAGTAATTGCGTTAGCAATATCCTTTAATAAGAATGTTTTACCCGTTTTAGGCTGTGCTACGATTAGTCCACGTTGACCTTTTCCAATCGGTGTGAACAAATCAATCATTCTAACACCAATATCTCTACCGGTTGGAGAAGTACCTAATTTGAATTTCTCCGTTGGGAAAAGAGGCGTTAAATAATCGAAAGGTACTCTATCTCTAATATCTTGTGGTAAAAGCCCATTGATTCGAGATACTCTTAGTAAGGCAAAATATTTTTCACCTTCCTTTGGAGGACGAATAGCTCCTCTAACAGTATCTCCCGTTCTTAGACCAAATAATTTTATTTGAGATGGTGATACATAAATATCATCAGGAGAAGTCAAATAGTTATAATCAGAAGAACGTAAAAATCCGTAACCATCAGGCATCATTTCTAAAATACCTTCTCCTTCTATAATACCATCTAACTCGATATTAAACTTAGGGTTGTTTGGATCTTCTTCCTCAACATTTTGATCTTCATATTTTCTTCGCCCTCTGCCACGATCTCGGTCACGGTCACGGTCTCGATCTCTACCACCACGATCTCGATCCCTACCTCTACCTCGGTCTCGATCTCTATTGTCTCGGTCTCCTCGATCTGAGCGACGGTCCCGATCTCTATCTCGGTCATCCCCACTTTCCTCCTCCGATCTTTCGGATTTTTTCCTGAGGATTATCTTTTTTCTTGGACGTTCTTCCTCTTCCTCTTCTTCTTCCTTTTCTTTTTCCTCCTCGTCGTCATCTTCTTCGTCGTTGTCGTCTTCCTCGGTAGGTGTCTCCGCTTCTGCTTCAACTACTGCTACACTTTTAGCAACTTTCTTAGCTTTTGCTTTAGGCGCAGTTTCTTCTTCGCCGTTGCTACCTAAAGCTTGGGCATCTAAAATTTTGTATATAAGCTCTTGTTTGTTTAATCGCTTATACGATTTTAGTTCTAATTTCTCTGCTAGCTCCCTTAATTCAGGGACTAACATGTCATTCAACTGTAGAATATCGTATATCATTATGGTAATATAATGTTACTGTTAAAAATTTGTGTGTTTCAGATAAAAACTAGTATGTATAGTGGAAAAGTATTTATCAAGATCTATTAGTAAAGGAAATTTTAAGACGAATACTAGTCCTAGCTTTTAGAACTATTAGTAATCTTAAGATTATCTCTTCATTATTTTTTAAATGGAATTATTCTTTGATATTGACTGAAAAGTAATTTCCGTAATTGGTTTCTTAATAGAATATTTTTCTAATAGATTTTAATCTATTATAAAGCTTAACTTCAAAAGGTGGTTTGCTTTGGAAAAAAACTCATATTTGAAAAACACGGGATTTAATTTCCGTCATTTTCTTAGTGGGGAATTTTTTCTGCTGATGAAAGTTCCGCCCACTTGGGCCAATCTAAAAGTTAGATTTTTTTTCAAAAGAAAAGAATTGTCAAACGCTCTAGTTTTCTAAATCGAAATCTATGGAAACTGGAATAAGAGACTGGGTATTTAGCTTTTGGTTGTTACTAAACTCCTAATGAGCAATCTTTTAAATCTTTTGAAAAATCATTGGATTGGGAAGAAAGAGAAGGAATTTAGTTTCAGAGACTCTCTGAAAATGGTATCGAAAAGGAAATTAATTCAGAGGTATGAATTATTGTTGATGCAAAAATACATTTATATTTCTAATTTCAAATAGTATCTTTGCAAAAATTTAGACAAAATCAATATTGCAAAAAGAATACCATTTTTAAGGTAGGTACAAAAAATGGCATTTTTTCGTAATATTTAAGTAGAAATTGACTCTTTTTATCTCATTTGAGCGATTTTTGTTCGTTTTTGCGAACAAATTGACTCTTTTTAAAAAAAAGTATAGGAAACTAAATTATCAAATAATTAGTTATTTATGCTGAAATTATTCAAAAAAAAGAAGTGCTTTCACCTCATTTATATTATAAACGCTCTTTTTTGTAAAGAATTGTAGTGTTTTTGCGTTCATATAATAGGGCGAAATCAATGATTGCAAAATAAATTTTTTCTCGTTTTAAAGATTTTGTTAGAGAATTAAAAAATTAAGTGTTTATCATCTTAGGATTTTCTAAAATAAAGAATCCTTTGTTCTTTTACATACGTCTGATAATAGGGCAGTCCCATTTATAACATTACAAGTAATGCGGCTCAATTAATCGGATAATTTATAGCTATCTTTTTCCGCTATTTTTCACCAAAAAATAAATCAATAGCGGTGCTATTCATTGATTTTTTGGCAAAAACTATCAAAAAAATCTTAGCTCTAAATTTTACCCGATTAATCAATCCATATTACTTACAAATTACCAATAGCGAAATTTATGTTACAAGTTAATTTTATTCGAGAAAATAAAGAGCGAGTTTTAGCAGGATTGAAAACTCGAAATTATGCTGGTGCAAGGTTAGAAATAGTAGATCAAGTATTGGCATTAGATGATCGCCGAAAAAGTACCCAAACAGAATTAGATACCATTTTAGCTGCCAATAATAAATTGTCAAAAGAAATTGGTGGATTGTATAAGGCTGGAAAAAGAACCGAGGCAGAAGGTTTGAAAGCGCAAGTAGAGAGCCAAAAAGGAAAAGTCAAGGAATTAGAAAGTGCAATGCGTCAAATCAAAGAAGACTTGACCAATGGACTTTTGGAAATTCCGAATGTACCAAACCCGAAAGTTCCTGCTGGTAATACAGATGAAGATAATGAGGTGCTTCAAGATTGGGCTGGCGATTTACCAGATATGGGAGATAAAGCTCAACCACACTGGGAATTAGGCGAAAAATATAATTTATTTGATTTTGGTCTAGGTGCAAAAATTACTGGTGCTGGTTTCCCTCTTTTTAGAGGAAAAGGGGCTCGTTTGCAAAGAGGCTTAATCAATTTCTTTTTAGATGAAGCGCATAAGGCTGGTTATGAGGAGATTATACCGCCTTTGTTGGTGAACGAAGATTCTGCAAGAGCTACAGGACAATTACCTGATAAGGAAGGACAGATGTATCATGCGACAAAAGATAACCTTTATTTGATACCAACAGCAGAAGTACCTGTGACTAATGTGTATCGTGACGTCATAATAAACGAAAAGGATTTTCCAATTAAAATGACGGGACATACGCCTTGTTTCAGAAGAGAGGCAGGGTCTTATGGAAAAGATACTAAGGGATTGAATAGAGTACACCAATTTGATAAGGTGGAAATTGTACAAATTGTACATCCAGAAAAATCTTATGACGTTTTGCAAGAAATGCTTAATCACGTGGAAGGATTATTGCAAAAATTAGAATTACCTTATCGAATATTAACGCTTTGTGGTGGAGACTTAGGATTTACGTCTGCTTTGACTTACGATTTTGAAGTTTATTCTGCTGCGCAAAAAAGATGGTTAGAGGTGAGTTCTGTTTCTAATTTTGAAACTTATCAAAGTAATCGTTTGAAAGTTCGTTATAAAGGTGCGGACAAAAAAACGCATTTGGCTCATACCTTAAATGGAAGTGCCTTAGCTTTGGCAAGAATTGTAGCGGCATTACTAGAGAATAATCAGACGGAAGAAGGTATCAAATTGCCGAAAGCATTGCATAGTTATGTAGGAATGGAGGTTATTTGTTAAATTTTTATCAAAATTAATGGTCAATTCGTCGATTTTTTAGAACTTAGGGACGCATTAAAGAGTTTGATTCTTTGACAGATATGGTGAATTCCGATTCATTAGAGATTTGCTAAAGAATGAAAAATTTTAATTGAAGATTCATTGTTTAATTTCAATAACTAAAAAATAAACGCTGTGATTTTAGGATTAATTATTATTAGTGCGGTTTTTGGAATGATTGGTAGTTTTGTGAGCAACAAACTGAAATCTAAATTTTCAAAATATGCACAGATGCCTACTAGTTCAGGTTTGTCTGGAAGAGAAGTAGCTGAAAGAATGCTACAATATTATAATATTTATGATGTCCAGATTACCCAGGGAAAAGGGCGATTGACAGATCATTATAACCCAAAGACAAAAATTGTTAATTTGAGTCCAGAGGTATTTGGGGGAAGGAGTGTTGCTGCTGCTGCGGTAGCTGCGCACGAGGTCGGTCACGCTGTACAGCATGCAGAGTCGTATGCTATGTTACAGTTTAGATCAGCTATCGTACCAATCGTACAACTTTCTTCAAAAGTACAATCCTTCATTTTTATGTTCGGATTTGCTTTGGCTGGTTCTACAGGTAATAGTTTAATGTTATTGGTTGCTGTAGCAGCTTTCGCTGTGACTGCATTATTTAGTGTGGTTACTTTACCTGTTGAATTTGATGCTAGTAATCGGGCCTTGGCTTGGTTAGAGGATACCAATATCACTCGAGGAGCAGAACATGAAGGTGCAAAAGATGCACTCAAATGGGCTGCAAGAACTTATGTGGTAGGTGCTTTGGCGGCAGTTGCTCAACTACTATATTTGTTAGTAATGTTCTTAGGTTCTAGAGATTAGAACCTAATTTAAGTTATAATAAAAAAGGCTTAATGGATTTATTTCTGTTAAGCCTTTTTTCGTTTTACCTCATTTCTTACTATTTAGGCTTATTGTACTGTTTTCGTTCTTCATTAAAATGATCAAAAAGTGTTTGTAAGAAACTTAAGATCATTCCTAATCCAATAAAAATATAAAAAATAGTAAAGAGTTTACCTCCTGTTGTTTGTGGAGAAAAATCCCCATATCCCACTGTAGTTAAAGTAATGACCGAAAAATAAAGAGAATCGACATAATTCCAACCTTCTAAATAATGATAGGATAAAGTGCCAATAATCAGAATAATTATACTGGTAATTAGTAAATCCCGATATTGTTTATCTGCCAAAAAGTTCATAATTGCTCTAAAGAATACCATAGTAGAGTAGGGCGTTTTGGTTAGAAGTATCGTTCTGTGATAAATCGACGTGCAGAATTTATTAAAGAACTTGAAATATTACTACAAAATAAAAAGACTCCTGAAGTTTTCAAAACCTCAGAAGTCCCTTGTATTCTTTATTATAATGTCTAGCTTATTAATTAGGCTAGCTTACTTGTATACTTTCCTTCAACAGCTTTGTAATATCCACTCTTTAGCTTATTAGCAATTGCCTCGAAAGCATCTAAAGTTTCTTCTACATCTTTCATCGTATGAGATGCTGTAGGAATCAACCGAAGAATAACCATGCCTTTTGGTATTACTGGGTAGATTACCATAGAACAGAAAACACCGTAGTTTTCTCTCATGTCTCGTACTAATTCCATTGCCTCATCCATACTACCATGCATATACACAGGTGTAACACAACTGTTGGTGTTCCCGATATCCAAACCTCGCTTTTTTAAACCTGATTGTAAAGCATTAACTATAGACCATAGTTTATCTTTATGAGTTGTATCTTTTAGCATTTCTAAACGCAACATCGCCCCTTTTACTAGTGGCATCATTAACGTTTTTGCAAATACTTGAGAACGCATATTGTATTTCAAGTGACGGATAATGTCCTTATCTCCTGCCAAGAATGCGCCGATACTTGCCATAGATTTTGCAAACGTAGAGAAATAAACATCAATTTCGTCTTGAATGCCTTGCTCTTCACCAGCACCAGCACCAGTAGCACCTAAGGTTCCAAATCCATGAGCATCATCTACTAAAAATCGGAAATTGTAGTATTCTTTTAAGGCAACGATTTCTCGTAATTTCCCTTGGTCTCCTCTCATTCCAAATACTCCTTCTGAAATTACTAAGATACCTCCACCTGATTTCTCTGTTAATTTAGTCGCTCGTTTTAGGCCTTTTTCAAGTCCTGCGATATCATTATGATCAAAGACAATTCGTCGAGCTAAACTCATTCTCATACCATCTAAGATACAAGCATGACATTCAGAATCATACACTACTACGTCTTTACGATCAAGCATGGAATCAATAGCTGACATGATCCCTTGATACCCAAAGTTAACTAGTACAGCCGCCTCTTTATTTACAAAAGTAGCTAATTCTGCTTCTAGCTTATAATGCTCATCAGAGTCACCAGACATCATTCTAGAACCCATTGGGTAGGCTAAGCCATAATCTGCTGCTGCTTTTGCATCAATTGCTCTAATGTCAGGATGATTACCAAGACCTAAGTAATTATTTACACTCCAGCAAATAACTTCTTTGCCGTTGAATTGCATTCTACTAGATAATTCTCCTTCTAATTTAGGGAAAATCCAGTAACCTTCTGCTACGTCTGCCCATTTACCAAGAGGTCCTAAATTACCTTTAATTTTTTCAAATAAATCCATACTAAATTTGTTTATAACCCAACCATAAGTTGGTATTTAACCTTTTTATTTAAAATAAGAAACACCCTAGAATTTCTAGAGTGTCGTAAAATATTGTTTACTCGTTACTAAGCTTTAACTGCTGAAATAGCTAAAGCTTTCTCTATTTCTTTTTTTAATTGAGCGAAATTCCCTTGCGACATTGGCCCAAGTGGTAATCGAACATCTTGCTTGCAGAATCCTAAAATTTCTAAAGCTGCCTTGATCCCAACAGGATTTCCATCTACGTATAACCAATCGTGTACATTGATCAAATTTGCATTTAATTTAGCTGCAGTGGCAAAGTCACCATTTAAGGCAGCTCTAATCATATCTGAAAATTGACTAGGGAAAGCATTGCCAATTACAGAAATGACACCATCGCCACCACAAGCAATCAAACCTAAAGCTGTCGGGTCGTCTCCTGAAATAACTAGGAAGTTATCTGGTCGGTCCTTGATGATTTTGGTAGCTTGTACAATATCCCCAGATGCTTCTTTGATAGCGATAAATTTTTCACTAGCATTAGCCAACCTTAAGGTAGTTGATGCACTCATATTAGAAGAAGTTCGACCAGGAACATTGTATAGAATAATAGGTAAAGGAGCGACTTTTTCTATTTCCATAAAATGCCTAAAAATACCTTCTTGATTTGGTTTTACATAATGCGGGCTCGCAGACATTACAGCTGAATAGCCTTCTAAATTATACTTATTCAATCTATTTACTAATCTGTAAGTATTATTGTCACCAAAAAGTCCTGCTACTAAAGGCACTCGATTATCAGCAACTTTTGCAGTAAATTTTAGAATTTCCTGGCATTCTCTTTCATTCAAATTAACAGCCTCGCCAGTGGTACCTAGAGATACCAGATAATCGACTCCCCCATCAATATTATAATTAATGATTCGCTCTAAATCTGCGAAATCAATTTTTCCACCTCTAAAAGGAGTGACTAATGCGACTCCTGTTCCACGAAATTGATTCATTTTATTATTGGTTATAATTCATTAGTCGAGAAATAGATCTATGGACTAATTTTAAGTGTTGCTAAATTTATTTATAAAAAAACTGACTTGTTCCAAATACTTATCTAAAGTTTTTGATTCAAGCATCAGGTTGTAGTTGTTGGGGTAATCGGTTAATGCACCAATTTTGTAATTAGCATTCAGAGAAACTGCTAAATATTCGAGGGGGAAACAATCTGTTTGGCAGAGATTTATTAATAGGTCGAATTTTTTTTGTTTGAATTTAGTCGCTACATTAGCTTTTGGTCGCCATAACCAATCTAAATCCTTTTTACAAAAACTTTCGAAAGGTAATTCTTCCTTCAACTCTTTGACATTCACATAACTTAAAAGATCTACTGTTCCTGCTTTCTTGCCTATTTGTTTAGCGTAAGCTAGTGCCTTCTGCTGAATGTTGATGTCTGTACCATCTAACAGAATACCAACTGTTTTTAAGCCTGTAAAAGTCCCAGTCGATTTTTTTTGATTGTGTATGTCTTTTTCGACATTTTTTAAGTGCAACTTTTCTCTATATTGAGTCAGTATGCTCATATATTTTGTCTTTGGTGATCGAGTAATAGGATTAACCGTGACGGTTTACGAGTTTTTTTATTTAGCCTCTGGTTCTAAGTCTATTGTATCGTATTGTCCCATTTTACTATATTTTTCTATTCGTTGTTCAATCCGCTCTTCTGGACTCAATTCTTTTAATTCTGCAATTGCTTTTTTAATGTGCCGTTTTAATATTTTTGCCATTTCCTCAGGGGCGCCATGTGCACCGCCTAGAGGTTCTTTAATGATATCATCTACTATGCCGAAACTGTGCATGTGCTCAGCTGTTAATTTTAATGCCTCTGCCGCCTGTTCTTTATAATCCCAGCTTCTCCAAAGAATAGAAGAACAAGACTCAGGCGATATGACAGAATACCAAGTATTTTCAAGCATAGATACTCTATCTCCTAGACCAATGCCAATCGCTCCGCCCGAAGCACCTTCTCCAATTACGACACATACAATCGGCACTTTTAGTTGAGCCATTTCCAATAGATTTTTAGCAATGGCTTCTGCTTGTCCTCTTTCTTCCGCTTCGATACCAGGAAATGCTCCAGGTGTATCTAT
The DNA here is from genome assembly GCA_937924145.1 of uncultured Saprospiraceae bacterium. Taxonomy (GTDB): domain Bacteria; phylum Bacteroidota; class Bacteroidia; order Chitinophagales; family Saprospiraceae; genus JAFMDF01. Next base: position 11,839 of record CALDTJ010000633.1, on the reverse strand, counting down.
CAAACATACGACTGGATACTTAAATTTTTCAGCCATTTTCATTAATCGCAATGCCTTTCGGTATCCTTCTGGATTAGCCATTCCAAAATTACGGTATTGTCGCATTTTGGTATTAACTCCTTTCTGATGCCCTAGTATCATGACCGTCTGCCCATCTAAGCTGCCTAAACCACCTACGATTGCTTTGTCATCGCCAAAATACCTGTCCCCATGCAACTCGACAAACTTCTTACACATTTGATTGATATAATATAAAGTATAAGGTCTTTCTGGATGACGAGACAACTGAACTTTTTGCCAACCTGTCAAGTTCGCATATATTTCTTTCCGTTTATTTTTTATTTTATTTTCCAGCTCCTTTACCGTTGCTGATAAATCTACTTCTCCTTTTTCACCAACTTGTTTAATTTTTTCAAGCTGGTCATATAAGGCCTCTAGAGGTTCTTCAAAATCTAAAAATTGCATAAACTAAGTTGCTTGCGGCTTAATGATATAAAATTGAAATTCTGAAAATGTAATTGAGATTTTAAACAAATTAAAATTATTCCTTTATCTCTACATAAAGGAATAGACTACAAAGCTACTAATAAGTGGCGGGTTGAAAAGAATATCTGATTTTTTTTTATTTTTTTTGACATCTTTGTTGCATGTTTTTTAAAAGTAACTTACATTTGCATTCGCTTTACAAGAAAAGCAATATATAGTTTACTTTATTTCAGTTTGTTGAAACTTTTAATTGAACTATTAGGTTAAAATAATGGCATGTAAATTGCCTCTATTATAAAGAGTAAGGTCCGGTAGTTCAGCTGGTTAGAATACCTGCCTGTCACGCAGGGGGTCGCGGGTTCGAGTCCCGTCCGGACCGCATAAAAAGCCTCGTAGAGAAATCTGCGGGGCTTTTGTGGTTTATAGGGCGTAGCTATACATAAATTACTCGGTTCTTGTAAGGGATTTGTCATAACAGTTAAATACCAGAAGTTAGATTGATATTATACAAGGGTGGAATAATATTATCTTATTAAGACAATGGAAAAGTTATTATAGGCTGTACAGCTATTTGAGTTTTTAATCTTTGTTGGATATTATATTCATACTTGTTAATTCAATTTCTTGAATTGAAATTCAGTACCGTCTTACGATGATACTGATTCTCAATTTTGTACTGTAAGCTTGCCTAATAATTTTTAGAATTTTTCTTGTTTTCAATTTTTTTGGGTTTTGAGGTGCAAGACGAATCTGTATTCATTATCCATGATTGAATAATATCAATTCGACTTATGTATACTCCGTTATGGTAACCAGCATCAGATAGAGACATTGAAAATTGATTTTTTTGTTAAAAATGGTATTAGTTTTAATCGTTTTCAATTATACCAATCTCGCATATTTCTGCTATCACTTTAGCATTTGTAGTCTGGTGTAAGTATTAGCTTATAGGAGCTATCGAGTACGAATGTGTAAGAATTCGATAGCTTATTTATGACTTATCCCTAATCAAAATGATAGTTAGAAATCAGCGAAATTGGTAAGTAATTCTAGGTCAAGGTTATTTTGATTTTTCTGATAACAACATTAAAATATATATCCTCCAGTCAAAGTTATCATGCCGATTGATTGCTTTTCTTCAACTATTCCAGCCCCAAGACTATTTAAATTAAACTTAAATTCTGGATTGAAGGAAGTGTAGTTGGCGCCAATATAGAATTGACCTACTTCGTAAGACGTGCCTATATCAAAACCAAAAGAACCAGCACTTGCTGATGTTAAAACTACTTGTGAACCTTGTTTAATTTCAGGGCTAGATGAACCAGCTCGAACAAGCATTCCTCGTATTTTAAGTGTTTCTGTGGCTTGTATCAATACCCCTATTTCTAATAGAAAATAAGTCCAAGAACCTGCATCTATTCCTGAGACATCCTCTTTTAGTGGGTTACTGCCAATCACAATACCTGTGGTAATTCCTATGTTCTCATTTAATAACTTTTCCCAACCACCTTTTACTATAAAACCTATGCCTGCTGAACCACCGTCATCATCGGCGTATTCACCTAATGGTAAAGATACTCCTGAACCGAGAGAAAACTGACCAAAAGATTCTACTGTAATTGTTGCTGTTAAAACAAAAATAGCAAACGCTAACTTTTTCATAATTGTGTTTTTTTAATTAGTTTGAAAATATTAAACTTGTCCTTTATCCCTAGAAGTTTAATAAGTCACCTTGCTTGTAAAACTTTTTTTAATTTTTCTTTAAAGGTTGAGTAATTTCCCTGCATCAACCTCTTTTTTCTATATAAAAACCTCGCACTATTTTCCCTTTTGGTTTCCAATTATTCACCTTGAATTCATAACTATACTATAAATGGATTTGAGATTTACTGATAAGCATAAAGAATTGAATCAATGTTGCCAGCAGTAACCATTGGCATTTTTCGTTTTTCGCTTACATTGATAACCTTTTTGAGTAATACCATTACATCTAACTGAGTAAGTGGTTCGAGATGTTGGTTGTTGAGATGTGTTTTGGTAGAGGTAGGTCGGCTGAGTGTTTACGACGTTTACTGCGCTTTTGGTTTTTTTAGGAGGTTTACATCTAGAACAGCTAGTATAACCATATTCTAATGCTTTCGAGAGACTGATGAAATATTTACTATATTCCAGATAGGAGCAGTAGTCTTCGTGGTATTTTGTTCCTGTCTTTGTAACGTAAACAGTTTGTGCATCAATGGTAGAAGTGAAAAGACTTAATAAAGTGATGGTAAGAAATAATAACTTTTTCATGATGGATATTTTTTTAATTAAAAATTAAATGAACACCCTTTATCTTTCTATTTTAAATAAGTCACCTCTATCATTTCACTTTTTTTAAAAATAAAAATTTTGATGTATTACCTACTAGCTAGCTATTTATTTAAAAAGCGAGCCTTTGTACGTACCTTTGTCTGAGGGCATAAAATGAATTGAAAGAAGAAGAGGTGACTTTTTACAAAATAGAGGATATATGAGTAATCAAATACAATCAGATAATATTTTACTAGAGCGATTGAGGCAAAAAGAGGAAGAGGCATGGGTGCTGCTTTACAAGAAAGGTAATTATCAAGCTGTAAAAAATTATGTATTAAATAATAGTGGAAAAGAGGCAGATGCAAAAGATATATATCAAGATGCACTTATTGTGCTTTACAAAAAAACTTTAGGGGGCAATTTTACATTAACTAGCGCACTTAGCACTTATATTTTTGGTGTAGCGAAAAATCTTTGGTATAAAAGACTAAATAAGAAAAAGCGTATCGCCAATGTGGATATATCTAATTACGAAAGCCTACTTTCCGAAGAGTTTAGTATTAGTGAAGGTAAAATCATTGAGGATAAGATAAATGAGGTTAAATTAGCGGTTGACAAAATAGGAGACCCTTGCCAGTCTTTGCTGTACTTATTTTATTTCAACAAGCTGTCCATGGAAGAAATAGCAAAACAATTGAGTTATAATAGTTCCAAAACAGCTAAACAACAGAAATATAAGTGCATGACTCGTTTAAGAAAAATGTTGAATCTTTAAAAAGTGACAAATATGGAATTATCAACCGAAATGTTAGAATTAATAGACCAGTATCTCAACGGAGAGCTTAGTAGGGAAGAGCATGATGATTTTAAGGTGCAGTTAGCAAAGAATAAGGAGCTACAAAAGTTAGTAGGGGAGCAACGATTAATAAAGGTCGGTATTGAGCAATCTGCAGAGGCTGCGCTTAAAAAAAAATTGAACGGGATACATGAGCGTTTGGCATTAGATGTATCTGCATCTGAAGATTCGGCAACGTCAGGTAAAATAGTTGAAATGAAACCATCTGGATATAGAAAGTGGTTAGCTCTTGCAGCATCTTTTCTGCTCTTAATTACAATTGGCTTTTTTTCATTGGATTATTTGACTAAAGAGCGAGCAGTAGCAGATAATAATAATAATACAGATAGAATAGACGAAGATTTATTAGCGACACCTAGAAATTTAAAAGCGACTAAAAGTATCAAACATTCGAGGATTGTGATAGGAACGAACAATGCTCCTAACAATATAACTGAGAAAGAAGAAATAGCCTTGAAAATTTATAGGGAAAAAGACTATTCGAATACTTATTCTTTTTCTGGAAAAGAATTGTTGATTTTCGACGGTACTATTGAATTATCAGGAAACGAGCAATTTCAAGTTTGGGAAATAAAAGGAATGAATTCAGATGGATTTTACTTAAGTGTCGATGATAATTACTACTCAATTCAAATCAATGAGGAAAAACAACAGCTTAAAGCCAATTCGAATAAAGCACTAGAAAAAATTATCGAATCTAATTAACTACGATAGCCCAATTAATGAAACAATTACTTTTTATACTGTTGCTTAGTTTTTGCTGTGCTAGTCAAATGCTAGGGCAAAACGCAACTGGATTAATTTGGGATGATGCAGCTTATGATACTATTCCACAATTACCCCCTTATAGTGGAGAGAAATTTAAAGAAATTCCTATTTCGGTTAGTCTGCGAAAATACTGTCCAAAACCTAAAGACCAAGCTAATTTAGGTTCTTGTGTAGCTTGGGCAACAGGTTATGGTTGTTTGAGTATATTGCATGCCATAAAAAAAGAGTTAACCGTCACTCAACAGATTACTAGAGAGGCATATTCCTCTTCCTTCATATTTAATCAAATTAATCAAAGTGAAAATTGTTATACGGGAGCTAAATTGCATGATGCTCTTGAATTATTAAAAAATAGAGGTGATTGTAAGGTTTCCTTTTTTCCAAATGATAATAATTCATGCAACAAAAAACCATCAGATAAAGCTTTCCAAGCTGCAGAGGAATCACGTATTAAAGATTATGTCGCATTATTTAATCTTCGTGAAAGTTCAGAACAGAAAATAGAGCAAACCAAATTGGCACTTGCTATGAATAACCCCGTAGTTATTGGCATAGAAATCACCAATAGTTTCCAGAATATACCTTTAGGACAAAATCTGTGGAATCCAGATAATAAAGAATCAATCATTGGAGGGCATGCTATGGTCGTTGTTGGATATGATGATATTGCCAAAGAATTTGAATTATTAAATAGTTACGGTACAGAGTGGGCAGATGAAGGTTTTGTAAGTATTCCTTATGAGGTATATGGGCGTCGAGTAAAGTATGGGTACAAAATGGTATTAGAAGGAAGTATATCAAAAACCATTTCATCATTAAAAGAATCGTGGAAAGAACTACTAACTTTTGGAGAAGGAAGAGTGGATAATCATTCTATTTTACAAGGTTTGTTTTCACTCAGAGTACCTAAATTTTTAGAAAATGGACATCTGGTTTTTTCAACAGAAAAAATAACTTTTGATACAATTCATAATAGCTATAAACTTGATAAAAATAAAAATGACCTTTATCAAGTTGTTCTTAAAAATGCCATAAGAGGTCAGTACTTATATGTTTTTAGCTGGGACGCCGCAGATAAGATTGAATTGCATTATCCTCCGATAAATGACCAAACATTAATTAATGATAACATCATATCAGGATTAGTGTCAACTGAAGAAGATGAATTTGTGCTACCAGATAGAGAACGTGCTTTACAATTGACCGTAGAAGGCTTAGAAAAATTAATTATCTTATGTAGTGAGCAACCAATCAAAGATATATTTCAGAGAATTCAGCAAATTAGAACAAAGAGTGGAGGCGTGAAAGAAAGACTTGAAAAATGTTTTAATGGGTTAATAATTAACGAAAAATATATCAAATACAATACTAACGAAATTGGTTTTCAAGCCATAGCACCTTTGAATTCAGGTGTTATTGTGCCAACAATCATAAACATATCAGTTCATTGAAAAAATACATCCAATATTTAATTACTGTTTTATTTTCTCTAGTTGTCTTTGGACTTACTGCTCAACAACGTTTTACCAAACAATGGGAAAAGAGCTATGGAGATAGTCGCATCAAGACGATACATGATGTGATTGTCAATACTGCAGGTGAGCCAGTTTTTGTAGGAATATTAGAATCTAATAGAGCGCTTAATAAGGAAATTATTTGGGCAATTGCAGATACAAACGGAAACTTATTAGATGGTGTCCTTTTGGGGAATAAACAGGATGATGTACCAAATGCTATTATACAATCAACGGACGGAGGTTATCTATTAGCAGGTACCACGGTTTCAAATGACAGTAAAGACGGTTGGTTAATAAAAGTTTCAAATAGAGGTAGAGCCGAATGGGATAAAATTTATGGAGGGAATGGGATAGATGTCTTCCATGATATTGTTATAGATAATCAAGGTAACATTCTAGTAACAGGAGAAAAAAATGGCGAACTTTTTTTAGTTAAATTGTCCTTGGATGGTCAATTGATATGGGAAAAAGCATTTCCTTTTGCAGGAAAAGCAACAGGTACCTCTATTAAAGTTCATCCAAAAGAAGGATATATAATCAATGGCTTTGAAGTACTTAATAATGACCATCAACTCCTTCTTTTGCATATCAACCAAGATGGAGAACTGGTATGGCAAAAAACTATATCGGAGGCCAAAGGAACGGATTTATGTATTAGTCCCAATGGGCAAATTCTAGCAACAGGGATTAGTTTTGATAAGCGCAAAAGAACAAATGTGCTTTTGGTTTGCTATAATCAACAAGGACAAGAACTTTGGAAAAAAGAATATGGTGGAGCAGGTATGGACGAAGCCAATGCCATTATTGCTCTTCCAGATACGACTTACTTTTTAACAGGTAGTAGTACTTCTCATACTAGAGGTGCTAGGCGAAATAAGGGTTGGCTTAGAAAAATGGACAAAGAAGGAAAGGAGATTTGGCAGGAAACGCAATATTTTGGAGGTAAGGGAGAGGATGTAGCATTGACTTTAGCCGCTACGCCAGAAGGAAATATATTAGTGGGAGGTGTAACTAATTCTAAAACGGCAGGAACAGAAGAAGGGTGGTTGTTGAGTTACAAAATGGAAAAAAAGCGTATTGAATCTATTGATTTTAATAACTTAGAACTAGGAGAGATAACTTTTGTAGATACTGATGAAAATAAAATATTGGCACCGCTAGAAAAAGGTTTTTTAAATGTATCAATAGCTAATAAAACTAATAAACTAATAAATGGGATTAAATTATTACTGACCGCTGAAAAGGAAAATATAGATTTTCCAAATAAATATATTGTCAACCAACTACCCGCTAATACGACTACTAACGTCATGATTCCTATCGAAGGTGGTGTTGCTTTAAAGCAAGGTGTTCATAAATTACAAATACAATTAGCAGGAGCGAATGATAAAGCTGCTGAATCGTATTCTTTTAAAATACAAACGCAAGAAAAACCCAAACCAAATTTGATTATATCCAAAGCCGCTTTTTCATCAGAGATGGCTATACCGCAGCAAGAAATGAAATTAGTTTTAGCTGTAACAAATACTGGAAATAAAATGGCAGAGGTGGTCAAAGCTCGGTTTTCTTTTCCTTATAAAGTCACCACCAAGAATGACCTTATGAAAGCGTTAGGAAATATAGCATCTGGAGAAACCAAAGAAATAACTTACTCTTTTTTGCCTGAAAAAGAGTTTCTTGAGGATAGTATTTCAATAGGTTGCCAAATATTAGAACAAGACCGAAAATATGGTACAGAAAAAACGCTTTCTATTGAAGTACTTCGACAAGCATCTAAACCAACTAATACCAAGTCTGAGCAAAAGGAATTTCTAGAAATAGTATGGTTGTCTCCTAATCCTGATGAAATAGGCTCAACCGAACTGAATTGGGAAAAAGAAAGGGTGATTACCAAAGTAAAGGCCATTTCAGACAAAATGCTAACTGTAAATAATTTCTCAATCTATAATAATGGAGCGTCCATTGACAATGGGGCAAAATCTGATATTGTAAAACTAAGCTCTGTTAAGAAAGATTCGTCTAATCGTTTTACTTATACTTTTATTCATCAAATTCAATTAGGGAAAGGGGAAAATAAAATACAAGTAAGTGTGAAAAATGCTTCTGGTGAATCAGCTACAACTCCATTAATAATCAATCATAATCCTGTCAAACCAAACTTACACCTTTTGGCAGTTGGGGTCCCTGATAATCGACTACAATTTACTCAAAAAGATGCAATAGACTTTGCAAACACTTTTAAAAATCAAGCAGATATATTATTTAATAAAGTTTTTTTAAAAGTGCTAAATGAGCCTGAGGAAACTACCATTCAAACATTAAGAAACAGTATTCAAGATTTAGAAAATCAGTATCTGGTCAATCAAATACAAGAAAAAGATGTAGTGATGCTTTTCATTTCCTCTCATGGACAAGCGTATGAAGACCAACAAGCTACCTCTTTCAGAATTCACGCCTCGGACTTTAGGTCTTTATACCCAAGGCAATATTCGTTAGATTATGAAACGGATATTCTAAGTGTGCTCAACAGGATAAATTGTAAAAAGCTACTCTTTATTGATGCTTGTCATAGTGGAAGTATTGCGTTTATGACAAATGGCGTTAAATCTGCTAATCCTACAGCGGATTTAGCAACAGCAGTAGTCAATTTAACGAATGCAAAACCTGGTTTGAGAACGATTGTATCTTGTAGTGCAGGGGAATTATCCTATGAAGACCCTACTTGGCAGAATGGCGCTTTTACAAAATCAATTTTAGAGGCATTTAATAATCAGACGACTCCACAAGAAGATAAGCAATTAATTCCTGATATGGACAATGACCATACATTGACCCTGACCGAATTATATAGCTTTCTTCAACAACGTGTTCCATTTTTGGTAAAAACAGTGAAGGGTAAAAGTCAGCATCCTTTTATGCCAAATCAGCAAAGAATGGAACATCTGCCAATCTTATTTTTATCCAATTAATTATTTTAGTTAGCAAATTTTATGGGTAGCATTCAACCTTTTTTATCAATTCTGTTTCTTGGACTTTTTTATTTATTAACTGGTATTGGGAAATCAAATAGTCCCTATTTGACAGAAAATGTTGAATATCAAACTTGTAGAGAGCGTGATTCTCTTGCTTTGGTTGCGCTTTACAATTCTACAGATGGGGCAAATTGGACTAATACTTGGGATTTGAGTCAGCCTATGGATAATTGGTATGGAATTACTTTGAATGAAGAAGGCTGTGTAAAAGATTTACGGTTGTGTGTGGATTGTGTATGTTTTCCTTGCGATGGAAATAACCTAGTTGGTGCTTTGCCTGATGAAATAGGAGAGCTAGTAGAGTTAGAATATTTGGCTATTGCTAATAATCCAAATCTGACGGGTAGCATACCTAATACTATTGGTCAATTAAAAAAATTACGTTCCTTATTCATGGAGGCAAATAATATAAGCGGTCAAATACCTTTAGAAATAGGAGGAATGGCTAGTTTGGAAGATTTTAGATTTGGTGAAAATAGTATTAATGGTACAATACCTTCCACGATTTCATCAGCATCCAATCTTCGTCGCATTTTTGGAGAAGGTAATAACTTAACAGGGTCTTTACCGACGGAATTGTTCAGTCTAGATTTACTATTTCTATGGCTGAGTAGAAGTTCTATTAGTGGCACTATTCCAAATGAAATAGGTAATTTGGCTAACCTTAAATCTTTACGCCTTTCGGAAAGTAAATTGGTAGGAGAAATCCCAGCAGAAGTTGGAAACTTAGATAATCTTCAAGATATTTATTTATACGATAATGAACTAAGTGGAGAGATACCTCCCCAACTAGGTAATTTGACTAATTTAGAGAGATTATATTTGCATAATAATCAGTTAGAAGGTTGCTTTCCCGAAGAAATAACAAGATTTTGTGCTCTTGGTTTTAGTGAAAATCCTTGGGAAACAGGTTATAATTTTTCAGGCAATGTCCAACTCTCTTGGCAAGGAAACTTTTCTCGCTTGTGCAATGGCGAAAATCAAATAGGCGTCAGTTGTGATGATGGAGATGTTGGTACAACGAATGACATTATTCAAGAAGATTGTAAATGTAAAGGAATAGAGCCGCTAGTCGAGGACTTATCTCACAATGTAACCGTAAATACGACTTGTCCTGAGGAGCGGGACGGTAGTTTTGAGTTAACTTTAAACGGAGGAGTTCCCCCCTACTTATTATTATGGTCATCCGTAGATAACGCTCAGATTGGTGAGGCAATAATAGGAGAAGGCGAAAATCTACTTGTTGAAAGTCTTGCTACTGGATTATATACTGTCACCATTTCTGATGATTTGTCTAATACTACTGCTGTTGATGTTACAATTGGTGATAAAACTGAAGGATGCAAGGAAAAAGGGATAGCCCCACAAGTAATTACTCCCAATGGCGATGGACTTAATGAGACTTTTGAGTTTGATGAATTGAACGACAACCCACAAGATTATCTAAACAATGAACTGATTATTGTAAACCGTTGGGGGGATGTTGTATATCAAGCAAAACCATATAGGAATGACTGGAATGGAACAAATATAGATGGAAAGGAACTTCCCGTAGCGACCTATTATTACGTGCTCAAACTAGATATAGGAGAAGGTGAAATTAAGCAAGGATATATAACGATTATTCGCTAATATCGGTTATAAGTATCTAATACTATCGTTACATTAAATTCATGCGTACTGCCAAATCTTGCACCAAATTCGTTGAACCCACTATCGTAACCGTAGCCAATTTTCACATTATTATTCCAACTAAGATTTTCCCCAATTACTATACCTGTTTCCAAATGAAGATTTTTACTGGTGCTAATACCTGCTCCTAGCCAAAATGCTTTAGAAAGCTGATATCGCAAATTAAAATCAATACCAATCGGTGCATTAGCCACATATTTGACCCATATAGATGGTTCTAAAAAAGCCTCCTCATTCAAAAATTTATAAAACCCTAATAAGCCATAAAAGTGTTGTAGTCGCTGAACCTGATATTCTCCAAATTCATTATTAATATTAAGCGTCAAACCAAAAACTTGTGGGATAGAAACCCCAGTATAAAAATTGTCATAATCACCGATGCGTTGATAGTAGAAAATACCTGCGCCCACATCAGGAAAAATTTTAGTATCGTTAATACTAGCCAAAAAATCACCCGAATCTTTTAATATTTCATTTTGTAATCCTATTCTATGTTGTACTGCCCCTGCTGTCAAACCAAAAGATATTCCACTATAAGCAGGGTCATTAGATAAAATTCCTCCTAATCTACCATATACACCCGTAGTGCCAATCGGTCCTGTCTGGTCATTTAGTGCGTAGCCTCCTAGGATAAGTCCTACAGACCCACCCGTTTCTTGAATATATTCTACTTGTATGCTTTGAGTGATAGGTGCTCCTTCCAATGAGTTCCATTGTTTTCTATAGGAAGTTGAAAAAGAAAGATTATATTCGTAAAGGAAATAATCACTATTGATAGCAGCAGGATTGATTATTCCGTAATGCTGACGATATTGAGTGAAAATAGGTAATTGCTGTGCTAGTATTGTTGTAGAACAAAATAAAAAACAACACAGAAGTAGTTTGCTTATTTGCATGTTAGGATTTTATATCATGCCAAAGATACAAATATGAGGTAACTCTACAAATCGCTTTTCTTCTTCAAAATCCCCTTCAAATCCACCAACTCACTCAATTTCTGATACTTCCGAAAAAACAAAAACTTATCCCCAGGAAAATTGACCAACAAATCAGGTTTTCCAAAGCTTTTCAAACGAGTGGAGATGATGCCTTTAAAGCGAATTGGTTTGTTGTGCTTACCTAGTTTTAGGTTCCATTTGGTTTGGCCTTTGATTCTGATGTAACCGGGTCTGATTTTTAAGGTGGATAGATTA
>CALDTJ010000632.1 GCA_937924145.1 uncultured Saprospiraceae bacterium | reverse complement strand
CGCAGGACTTCTTGCTCAATTAGAGCCTGAAAAAATATTGGCTATTCAGGCTACTTCTGAAATGCAATCTAGGTTTGATAAACTAGTAGAAAAATCTAAAAGCAAACAGATTTCCAGAAGAGAAAAAGACGAGTTGAATCACTTTATTGTTTTAGAAAGACTTTTTCGACTTTCTAAGATCAAGGCACATATTGCTCAAAAATCTAAAAAGTGAGTCAGACAGAAAATTGATACTCTTATAACTAGTTTTGTCAACATCTAAATCAGTTGTCCTTCATTAATCCATTGTCTATTTTTTACAACGGATTAATGAAGGACAACTGATCTAAGCGTTGACATTTTAATTTTTTATATTATCCTTCCTCTGCATCTTTATTAAATCATACCAACTCTCCCTTCAAAACTTTCTCCATCTTCACCCGCACATTCTTATGATAAGGCGTCTTAGCCAAAGGATCACAATATTTCGCAGTCGTCAAAATATTCGGCATCGCTCCGTTATAAAGGGACGATTCACGGCTTTTTTGGTTTGGCTGCTTTGGGAGATGCAGGGGTACAATCTATTAAAGAAGTTGGGGAGCAGTTATCAGCGGCTTTTGATTAGTTTTCAGGAAGAATTTGTTTCTTAAAAATATTAATCGTATTTTTACGATAACAAAATAATCAATTAAATATGCCTGCTGCCAAAACTGAATTATTTACAGACGAACAAATAAGAATTGCAGAATTAGCAAAAGTATTGGGACATCCTGCTAGAATCGCTATTCTAATGCATTTGTTTAAGATTAATTCTTGTGTTTGTGGAGATATTGTGGAGGAAATTCCTCTAGCTCAATCTACTATTTCCCAACATTTGAAAGCATTGAAAGATGTAGGTATCATTCAAGGCGAAGTAGAAGGTACAAAAACATGCTATTGCATCAATCCAAAAGTTTGGCAAGAAATGAAGGGCGTTTTAGGACAGTTTTTTGGGACTTTTAATGGCTGCTGTTGAAAATACAATTCATGGCTTAACTGAAAAGTAAGCCAATTTTTTTAATTAAATTCATCGTAAAAATACGATTAATATTTTATCATAAAAATTTATCATCATGACTACTAAAACATTTTTAGAATTATTAGCTGCCAATCCACAAAAAGAATTGGTCTTCGAATACGAACCGAACCAGTTTATTCCTGCTGCCTACCACATTACAGAAATCAAAAATGTCCATTTCGAATCCGTTGATTGTGGAGGTAAATCACACGAAGAATTTCAGACTATTGTCCAATTATGGATTAGCCCAAAAGATTTTTTAAAGCAAAAATGTATGGAAACAGAAAAGGCTTTGAAAATTTTTAATATCGTAGATGGTGTCAAGCCAATGAGGAAGGAAACGGAAATTGTCTTTGAGTATGGCTATCAAGATTTGCGTACTTCTAATTATTCTGTCGAAGAAGTTGTTGAAAATGATACACAACTAATTATTAGGATGTTTGTAGAAAAAACAGCTTGTCGGCCTGTAAAAGATGCGATTACTAAAGGAAAGCAATTATTGAGTTGTTGTTAGAATATATTTTTGAGGAGACATTTGATTTGGTAAAATCAAGTGTTTTCTCTAAAATTTGGCTATTCTTAAAAGAGAAAACACTTTCAATCCTGCTCTTCGCAAAGCTAGGCTCATTAAAAATAGCTCGCCCGTATGGGTCTCCTCTTTTAAAACTTAGGCGTCGTATTATTCATTACCAAAAAGACCATCGTCATCTTCATTGCCAAAGAAACATCTTCGCCTAACTCATCAATAATCACCCATTCTCTGAAGTCATTTCGATAGTACATATACATTTCGAAATAGCCGTATTCATCATTGGTAATTAACCAAACGTTAGGATTATTTCCATATTTTTGTTTGAGGATAAAATTCATATCATTATCCGTAATTCGCCATTGTCTCGGGTCATTTGGATAGCGCGTTCTGGCAGTAATAATTTCGTTATCTCCTCTTGTTTCCCATTCATTGGGATTGTCTCGCCACTTGATTTTGATATTGCCTGACGCATCTTCTATTCGATAATCGAAAGAAGACCAATCATTTTGCATCCGCCAAGTCATGTACAATTCTCCTTCTATATCTTCGTCATCTGTCAATAGAATCCATTCTCTAAAATCATCATTCCATTTAGCAGAAAGACCTGTTAGGATTTGTGCGGATAGTTGATTGCCAATTATTGCTATTAAAAAGCATAGAACTAGTAATTTCTTCATAATTATAAAACGTCAAAAATGGATATTTCTTGTACAATTTTAGTCTTTCCAGTACTGCAGTGCTGGAAAGACTAGAGCTTCAGCTAAAAACAGAAACCCCGAATCTTCAGCTATCTGAAAATTCGGGGTTTTATATTTAATAGTCAAATACTATCTGTTTCTATGACTTCGCATCGGCGATCACATTCTCTTTTAATGCTCCTGCGGTTAGATCATCCTGCTTCAAGTCTTTCGTTCGCTTAACGATTGGATTTTCGTGCATTTCTAAGTAGTTATTTCGATTTCTCGCAATATCTACTGCCGCATAAATTGCATGACGGAAAGAATCTGGATTCGCTTTATTTTGCCCTACAATGTCAAAACCTGTTCCGTGATCTGGAGAAGTTCGTACGACTGGTAAACCTGCTGTATAATTAACCCCAGAACCAAAAGACAGTGCTTTGAACGGAATTAATCCTTGATCGTGATACATCGCTAAAATACCATCGAATTTTTTATAACCAGGCGTTCCAAAGAAACTGTCCGCTGCATAAGGTCCAAAAACAAATATACCTTTCTTTTTTGCCTCTATGATCGCTGGGCGAATGATATTTTCTTCCTCGTCTCCAATTACTCCACCGTCACCAGCATGCGGATTTAACCCTAGAACAGCGATATTAGGTCTTTCGATCCCAAAATCCATCTTTAGCGTCTCATTCATGATGCGTAATTTCTTCAAAATACGCCCCTTCGTAATCAGTTCGCCTACTTTTGTAACAGGAACATGATTCGTGACCAATCCGATTTTCAAGTCTTCGGTAATCATGAACATTAAATTCTCCTTTGCGCCAAAAGTATCCATAAAAAACTCTGTATGACCTGGATATTTAAATCCTGCCATGTCCATCGCTTGTTTGTTAATCGGCGCAGTAACTACTGCATCAATCAAACCATTTTGCAGATCTTCGACGGCTTGATTTAGAGAAATCATGGCATATTTCCCCCCCATCTCAGAGACCTTTCCTAAAGTGATATTGACATTATCTTGCCAGCAATTAACGATATTAATCTTATCGGTATGCAAACGGTTTGCATCTCGCAAACCTTGAAATTTAAAGTCATCGATACCTACAATATTTTTATGGTAGGAAACGATTTTGGTAGAACCATAAATTACAGGAGTACAAACATCTGTTATTTGTCTATGAGCAACCGTTTTTAAAATAACTTCTAATCCGATTCCATTTATATCGCCTACGCTAATACCTATTCTCATTTTTTCCATTACTATTATTTTCTATTTGTTCTCTAAAAAATCAGAACAATTTATTGCTATCAAAACAACAAATATACACATATTTACTTTGACTGTAAGCCTTCAAAACCTTTTAAACTTCTATGTTTACTGCCCTAAATCTTCACTCTGTTCTAACATTTCAGCAATATCCGGACAATGTTTCTTCAATGCAGCTGATGCTTTCGTTTCACTTTCACCCTCAACCGCTCCGTACCGCTCCTCCAATGACAAAGCACAAGCTTCTCCTTTTCCTGCTATTTCTTCTACCTCAGCAAATAATTGAGCGACCTCCTCTGTTTTGCCCTCATTTACTAAGTTCTTTATCTTTTTATTCATATCTGCCAAAGGACGCATACAACTGCAAAGGTCCTTAGCCATTTGATCATAATCGGTTTTGTCTACTCCACCGCTACATCCCGCAAAGAATACAAGTGCTACTAATGCAATAAAGGTCTTTTTCATATCTTTTTAATTTTACAATTTTATTAAGTAATTATGAAAACTAGTACATTGTAAATTACTAGGTCTTTAATGTAACTAACTTGTAGTTTCCCTCTATTGTTACAATTAACGTAGAAATATTCTAGGTATTCTTTTTTCGAGTTTATAATTTGGTTTCTAAAGAAGATTCTTTTAAGTGTGCCTTTTACGCTCTGAATATTTTAAAAATTAACAAACTTAATACTGCCCTAAAAAACAAAAAGCCTATCGAAAATGAATTCGATAGGCTTATTTTGTTTGTGGTTCGGGGCGGGTTTGAACCGCCGACACCAGGATTTTCAGTCCTGTGCTCTACCAACTGAGCTACCGAACCAACCTACTATAAAAGTATTGCTTTTTAAAAGCGAACGCAAATTTATACGCTTTTTTAGTATTCT
>CALDTJ010000631.1 GCA_937924145.1 uncultured Saprospiraceae bacterium | reverse complement strand
CGTTGTATATTTTTATTATACAACGGATTAATGAAGGACAACAGATTTAAATGTTGACAAAACTAGTCTTAATAATATTAATCTTTTACCTGACGATCTATATTAGATTTTTGAAATCTAATAGGAGTCTTGTCGTATTCTATTTTTACATAAATCTATCTTCACTCATACCGCAAAGCCTTCACAGGATTACTAAGCGCTGCCTTCAAAGTCTGCGAACTAATCGTCAAGAATGCCAATAAAACAACACCTAAACCAACGGCAAAAGGCACCCACCAAGGAAAGTCAATCCGATAAGCAAAATCTTCCAACCAACCATTCATAAAGTACCAAGTCAGCGGCAAAGCTAACATCATTGACAAACCAATGAGCTTAAGAAAGTCAACTGCCAATCCACTCAAAATTTGTCCAACAGAAGCACCTAGAATTTTACGAATACCGATTTCTTTAAAGCGTTGCTGCGTCAACAAAGCAGCTAATCCAAATAGTCCAAAGCTAGAAATTAAAACGGCTATCCAAGCAAAGTATTTGATGATATTTCCAAAGCGTTCCTCAGCAGCATAGGCATCATCTAGTGCTTGGTCTAAAAATTCATATTCAAAGGCTTTCTCAGGGAAAAATGCTTTCCATTTGTCTTGAATAAACGCAAGGGTTGATGGAATATCTCCGTTGTTAATTCGAACGATAAAATTACCAAATTCACCGGGATTCATTCGGAAAAGCAATGGATTGATTTCTTGTTGTAACGAATTAAAATGGTAGTCCTTTATCACGCCTACGACGATGCCTTCCCTACCCGACTCTACTATCTGTTCGCCAATGGCAGCCGCTGGACTTTCCCAACCTAAAGTAGCCACTGCTTTCTCGTTCAACATATAAGAATTGATATGATCCGTACCATAGGATAAATCAAAATCTCGACCTTCAACTACCTGTAAACCAAAGGTTTCCACATAATCGTAATCAATCGCATTAACGCCTGCGGTAAAGGCATCCTCTCTTGGTACATATTTATTCCAAATCGGTCGCCCAATAGCTCCTGCACCAGGAGCGCGAGAACATTGTGTCACCGCTTTTATCTGCGGATTTTGCATCAAGACCTCATCTAAGGTATTCATTTTTTGACGCATTTCCGCGTTACCACCTCTAAAAGCTGCATTCAGGTTATTGCCACTATCAATAGGTATTTGCAAGGTTAATTCTTGCTCAAAACCCATTGGCTGCGTTCTAAAATAATTGAGTTGCAAATAGATAATTGCAGCCCCACTAATAAATGCAATCGTAGCTAAAAACTGTAGGGTAATCAATGCTTTTTGCAAGAATGCACCACCTGTAGAAGAAGAATTTCCCTTGCTTCCTTTCAGGGTAGCAACCGCTTGGAATCTACTAACGTAAAAGGCAGGATAACCGCCAGCGATAATACCTGCCACAATAAAAATAGCGATAAATCCAAGCAATAAAAGTGGAGTATTCCAAGGCGCAAAAGTTAGATTTAATTCGGTTAGCGCATTCATGGTAGGCATTGCCAAAGCGGTCAAAATCAATGACAATAAAAAGGCAAAAAAGCTCAATAAAATAGACTCTCCTAAAAACTGTCCAACTAAAGAACCTTTACCCGCTCCCAATACTTTTCGAACGCCCACTTCTTTAGCCCTGGTCAAAGAACTAGCAGTAGTCAAATTAATAAAATTGATACAAGCAATCAATAAAGTAATCAATCCGATCCCAATAAATAGATAAATCCGACTCCAACTAGCAGGCGGCTTTTGCTCCAAACCTTCCTCTGAGGTCAAATGAATATCTTTTAATGGAAATAAGGAAAAAGCTTGTTTGGTCTTAATATTCTCCGTTCCGTATTTATCAATGTAGGCGGCAAATTTGCCATCGACAGCAGCTTTTGCACCTTGATCTCTCAATAGCACATAGGTATAAGAATGAGAAGCCGTCCAGTTACCTTCTAATACTCTAAGTACAATATCCCGCATATAATCAGGCTCTACATCTGCCATATTTTTATACGGCACTAACATTTTCAACTCCGTATGCGCTTGATCTGGCCAATCTTTAATCACGCCCGTAACTCTAAAGTTATTTGCACCTGCCAACCTTAATTCTTTTCCAACACAATTAATATTACCGAATAACTGAATCGCCATTCTGTCCGTCAATACCACCGAAAAAGGTTGATCCAAAGCGGTCTGTTCGTCACCATGCAGAAAATCGAAGTCGAATACTTTTGTAATGGTAGAATCTGCAAAATAAGCTTGTTCTACTTCAAACTGTTTATCGGTATCGACTACCGTTACACTCACATCTCTGGGGTACATTCGAGCAAAGGCTTCCATTTCTGGAAAATTTTCTTCCAATTGAGTAGCAAAAGCGGGTGGGATACGCGCCAAAGTCACTTCTCTGCTAAAATTAGCATGATAAGAAATCCGATAAATACGGTCGCCATTTGTATGGAAAGTATCGTAGTTCGTTTCGTGCCAAACGTATTGCACAATCAAAAAACAACAAGTCATGCCTAAGGCGAGTCCAAAGACATTGATGGCAGCAAAAACTTTACGTTTCCACAGGTTGCGGAACGCTATTTTGAGGTAGTTTTGGAACATTATTTCGAGGAGATAAGGAGACGAGGTAATAAGGTAATGAGGCAACGAGGAGATGAGGTAATGAGGATGTAAGGCGTGTAGGTCCTTTTGACCTCATCACCTTTTAACCTCATTACCTAGTCTACTAGTTCTTCATTTCTTTCATCTTTGGCTCAGAACCTACATAATTGGTTCCTGCCTTCAACATATCTTTCATAATCATTAGACATTCTTCGATGTAGACATCTTTTTGCATCTGCTGTAACCAGTCTTCATTTCGACCGATTTTTGCAGAATCCGATGCCATTTCTGCCAAATCTACTTCCATGTTACGGATTTTTAGACCAGCAATATCTTTATCTAAAATGTCATTGTATTTCTTAGATTCTTCCTTCCGCTTATCCATCGCATCACTGAATCCTTGCAAGTCGATTGGGTAGGCAGAATTATCTTGGTTCTCCTTTAATCGCTTAGCATCTTCATCAATCAATTTGAAGACATCACTTGCAGCTACTCTCAATTTACTATTCGCTTTTATTTGCTCTAAATTAGGCATTGCGTACACCGATTGGCTATGTGCCACAGGATCAATCTCTGACCATTTCAAAGGATTAGTCTCTTCTTTTTCACCAGTTTTAATATACTTAAATTGATCCGGTAAAATAACGTCAGGGATCACACCTTTCAATTGATTAGAACCTCCATCCACTCGGTAGAATTTTTGGAAAGTTAACTTCACTTGTCCTAAAGGTTTTAAATCCGTATTGCCGGGTAAAGCTCTATCTAAGTCAAAAAAGCCCTGTACCGTTCCCTTACCGAAAGTAGATTCACTACCAACAATCACTGCTCGATCATAGTCTTGCAAAGCTGCGGCAAGAATCTCAGAAGCAGAAGCACTATGAGAATTGACCATCACAATGAGTGGACCATCGTATAAAACACCCGCATCTTCGTCTTCATAAACTTGAGCAGGTCTTCGTCTAGATTTCACTTGTACCACAGGGCCTTCTTTGAAGAATAAACCACTCATATCAATCACATCAGGTAAAGAACCTCCACCATTGAATCGCAAATCTAGAATAATCCCATTGACATTTTCTTTCTTTAATTTTTCAATTTCTTTGGCTACATCCACCGCACAACTATTACCAACACCGCCATCAAAAGAAGAATAAAAAGCAGGTAATCGGATAAAACCAATTTTCTCTACTTTATCTTCTACATCCATAATGACAGAACGAGCATAAGCTACATCCAAAATAATTTCGTCTCGTTCGATTCGAATATCTTTCAAAGAACCATCTTTCTTTTTGACGGTCAAGATCACTATTGTTCCTTTTTTTCCTCTTACTTGAGATACCACATCATCAATTCTCATGCCCCGAATATCTACCCCTTCTTCGCCCTCCTGAGTAACCATTTGGATGACATCATCTACTTCTAATTCTTTGCCTTGCCAAGCTGGACCACCGGGTACGATAGATGCAATCTTGGTATAATCTCCAGCCTCTCCCAATCTGGCACCAATTCCTTCTAATTTTCCACCCATTCGAATATCAAAATCTTGTTTACCTTTTGGGCTGAAATAGACAGAATGTGGATCGTATAAATTGGCAAAAGCATTTAAATAAGCTTCAAATCGGTCAGATCGACGCATATCGTTGATACGTTCAAAGACATCGTCATATAATTCTTTGATCTCTTCTATGCTTTTTGCAGTTAGTTCTTCTTTAGTTTTTAGTTGGTCGTCTTCCTCTGACTTTTTGGTCTCCAATTCGAGGATATCACCATCTTTAGCCGAACGTTTCTTTTTTTGCTCTTGGCTCTTTTCTTGCGCATCCAACTTCTCGTCCAACTTAGAAACAATCTGATACTTCAAATACTTTCGCCAGTATTCTTTTTGCTCAATCTCATCTTTTGGAAATGGCTTTTTTTGACCATCTAATTCCAAGATTTCTGCCTTATCAAAATTAAAATCGTACTCAATATATTCCTTATAAATTCGCTCACTTCTAGCAACAGCTTTGTCCAACAATTGAATGGATAAATCAAAAAATTCTAAGGTACCTGCCTCTGCTTGATCGTCAATTTCCGTTTCATATTGCTTTAGCTGATCGACTTCTTCTTGGGTAAAAAACCACTTGGTACCATCCAAATCCTCTAGATATTTATCAAATGCTTTTTTAGAAAAGTCATCATCCAAATCTGGTGGATTAAAATGTACTTGATCCATTACCGCTAAAAGTGTCCCTAATACTAATTTTTCCTTATCGGGATTTACTTCATCAGCACACCATGCGCCATAACCAATAACTCCAGCCAAAAGGGCGAGTAAAAATATACCTCTTCGTTTCATGAAAAATAATTTGTACGTTAATTCCTTGATTGTGAGCAAATTAAATAGTTTTTCTATGAGTGATTTCCTTGCCAATATAGACCATTATTTAACGGCATATAAAGCTTTTTGTTGAATAGAGGAATTGTTAAACGCACAACTAAGTCCTGAGCGAAACGATTCGACCAACATATTAAAGAAAAACTAAGTTATGAAGAATAAATTAAAATGCCAATGTTAGAAGAGATGTTGTTGTAATTAGTAGCTATTAGTATTATTGTTGGATTTACACAAAAAAAGCCCTAACACAAACGCATTAGGGCTTTTTAATTATATCTCAAAAGGAATTAAGCATCAGCTACTGGTTCCTTTACTTTTTTTCCAACAGATAAGATATCGTCATCTACTAAAACTCGACCACAGTGCTCACATGCGATAATCTTCTTACGGTTACCTATTTCCATTTGTAGTTGTGGTGGAATCTTATTGAAACAACCTCCACAAGAATTTCTAGAAACGGTTACAACACCTAATTTATTTCTATAAGTCTCTCTTACTCTATCATAAGCCTTAAGCAAACGATCTTCGACCTTCTTACGGATTCTTTCTGATTTTCTTTTTAATTTCTCTTCCGTTAAGATCGTTTTCTCTTGGATTTTCTCCAATTCAACTTTCTTAATTTCCAAGTCTTTTTCTTTCCCTTCGAATCTAGTTACTGCTGCTTTCAAAGTTTCTTCCTTCGCCTCCAATGATTTTTTAGATTCTCTAATTTTCTTTTCAGATAATTGAATTTCTAATTTTTGCAGTTCCAATTCTTTTGATAATGCATCGTATTCCCGATTGTTCTTTACATTATCCATCTGCTTATTGTAACGCTCAATCAATGACTCAGATTCTTTGATGTTCGCCTCATGCTTGCCAATTTCATAATTAACACCGTCAATATCCTTTTTCAAACGGTTTACACGAGTATCCAAACCAGCAATTTCATCTTCCAAATCTTTCACTTCCATTGGTAACTCTCCCTTAAGGATTTCAATACCTCCAATGTCAGAATCAACCAATTGCAATTCGTATAATTGCTTTAATTTTTCAGCTACCGTTATTTCTTTTGCCATAATGTATATGAGTTTGTGGAAATTTTAATAAAGTTACTGGTCGTTATTAGCCGTAATTCACAAAAAAATGTACCAACTAATGAAGCCCTAAATAATTAATAATCAATAATTTATAATTAAACTAAAAATAATAATTAACAGGGTTCGTATTTACTTCCGTGCAATGAGCCGCAAAATTACTAAATTTTTGCGTTAAAACCTCATGTAAAAGGTTAATAGTGAACTGTTCGCTCTCATAATGTCCAACGTCAGCAATAATTATATTGTTGTCCGCATCAAAAAATTCATGGTATTTATAGTCTGCGGTAATAAAAATATCCGCTTTTTGACCAATCGCATTTCTCAATAAGAAGCCACCTGCACCTCCACAAAAAGCGACCGTTTTGATTGTTTTGCCTTGAAGAGCGGTATGCTTGATACAAGACACCTTCATCCGCTCTTTTAAGTATTTCAAAAAGGTCTTTTCTTTCATGGCTTTGGGCAATTCACCAATCATCCCAGAACCAATTTGAAGATTCGCATTTTCAACTTCGCTCAGTTCATAGTTAATATTATGTTCCTGTTCAAAGGCCGCAAGAATTCCTTTTACAGCACCCGTTAATGCTATTGGAAACAATACCTCCAATTTCACTTTAGCGAAGCCTTGACCATTTTCGGTTCCTGCACCTAAAGAAACATAACTCAAATGCTTTTGCCCATTAATCGCTCCCACACCAACTTCAAATAATTGGTGTCTTAACTGATTAATTACTTGCTCGTCCGCATATACAAATAGCTTTTTCAAGTTTTTCTTTGGTGCTAAAATTCGAGTATTTTTTAGACCCAGCTGTTCTGCGATTCGAGTATTCACCCCTTGGTACAACATATTGTCCAAGTTGGTATGAATGGCATATATCGCTATATCATTTTTAATCGCTTTAATGACCACTCGCTCGATATAATTCTTGCCGTTAAATCGTTTTAATCCTTTGAAAACAATTGGATGGTGTGCTATAATCAGGTTACACTTTCGCTCAATCGCCTCATCTACGACTGCTTCCGTAGAGTCCAAACAACAAATTACACCTGTAACCTCGGTTGAAGCATTGCCTACAATCAAGCCTGCATTATCGTAAGATTCTTGATAAATAGGTGGAGCAATCGTTTCTAAAAATTTGATGACTGTTTTAACATTCATTGAGAAGAAGAATTGTTTTAGGAAGAAGTACAATATTAAACGCTGATACGCTTGATTATTTTATGAAAGTTCCTAATTAATTCGGGTTGCGAGTTGCGAGTTGCGGGTTGCGGGTTGCGGGTTGCGGGTTTCCAAGTAGAACAGAAAGCATTCTTTTAAAGCAAAAAAACTTAAATTTCACCTCGCTTTTACGTTTAATTAGCCAACTCGAAACCCGAAACCCGAAACCCGAATTAATTATATTGTTCGAATAACTTTTTTAAATCACTTTTTCTGAAAGCCACTGCAATCCAAGTAACTAGTACAACGGTCACAATCGTCACTCCACTAAAAAAGAAATGTAATAATTGAAAGAAATTTATATCATTGGTGCTATAGGCTAAATCCCTAACACCTGACTTGCTAACCATGTAAAGTCCTTTAAAATAGACAATTAAGTAAGCAAAACCAAGAATCAGCAAGATACCGAAAAGTAAGGCAATACCCTTATTTTTTAAAGAACCTGGCGTAAAAATGAGTAAGCAAATAAAAAATATCAGCGGAGCGACGAATGTCTCGTCAACGGTGATATTAAAGCCCTTATAAGTATATTGAGCTTGCTTTCGTTGTTGCTTAGCTTCATTAGCGATGGCTGATAGGATTCTTTTAGATTGGAATAATACAGAAATATTATTGTAATTAAAATCTGTTTCTTTCCGTTTAGGCTTTGCTTTAAAATAGGTATCTTCTAGACCATTATTTAAAGCCCCAATAGTAAAATTATTAAAAATGGGATAAACCACCTTTTGAAAAGATGAATTTGTGGACAACACTGAAAGGGTCATGAAAAGCACGACAAAAGGTAAAAATTTCTTTAGTATTAAACTTTTTAAATCCATCTTTTTGGGGTACCGATTTCGTTTATTATAGTTTTTGGTCAATTCGTTTTATGCATCAAGCAACTACGATGCCGCCATCTCCATTCTTTCTTTTTTGTAATTTTTCAATGCCCAATCTGCCCAGATCAACATCAACAAGATTGTAATAATAGAGTACAAATAAAGTCCACCTTGAATGTGCATAAAATCAAACGCTTCGGGCCAATATTTTTGCGTCAAATACAAGCCTGCAATTCTAAATATATTAAGTAAAGATAGAACAACTACTCCAGCTAGTAGACCAGGCCATTTGAATTTGAAAGGCAATGGAAATACCAAAATTGCTGACAAAAATAATGCTGTAGCCTCCAATCCATCACATCCACCTGCAATCTTAACCGTTGCCCCTGATCCAGAAATAACCTCATTGACAACACTGACAGAATAGCCAAATAAATTTAACAAAGCACCACCGGCAACAGCTTGCGCGCCTAAAATTGGAGCTTTCAAATTCGTCTCAAACCAAGCGGAATAATATAGCCCGTAAAATAGCACAATACAGCCTATGAATCCAGCTATAAATTTGAAGACAGGAGATTTCTCTTGCCAATATTTTTGAAAAAAAGAAGGGCTTGTAGTTTGTTTCGCAATCTTCTTGGTAGCCTTATCCGCAGATTTTTTCTTATTGTTCTTCTTTGCCATGAATCAG
The DNA here is from genome assembly GCA_937924145.1 of uncultured Saprospiraceae bacterium. Taxonomy (GTDB): domain Bacteria; phylum Bacteroidota; class Bacteroidia; order Chitinophagales; family Saprospiraceae; genus JAFMDF01. The sequence goes on along the minus strand of CALDTJ010000631.1, from coordinate 789 downwards.
GATTATTTTGTTGTATTTTTTGGAATGATAGGATTTACGAAAAGTGAAGACAAAAGTTAGTGTATAGTAGCACTAATCCACGAAACAACCTAAAATTTAATGAGTTGGTAACCGTCCGCTTGGTAAGATAAAATCACTGTCATAGCAGACAAAGCCACTTCTACTGTATCATCAATCTGAGCTCGATCTACTCCTCTCGCCCCGATAGATTGCCCACAAATATATAGCTCTGCGCCTGCATCTTCTAAGGCTTTTAGTAATCGTAAATTAGGGTTTGGTACTTGATATTTTGCTTGGTAACCAGCATCATTCAAAACATCATGAGTTGCCTTATTGTGAAAAACGCCTGCTACCTTTAGGTTCTTTAGTGGAACTCCTGCCTGCGCATGCATATTCAAAAACCTCGCTAAGGTATTGAGCATTGAATTCACTTTTGTATGATCTTCAGGTGTATTATGAATATCAAAAATCACTTTGTAGACCTTATTCGGGTCTGTAATAAAATCAGGGTTTTCCACGGAAAAAACAGGTCCAAAATCGGTAATAACAGGCCCCATTTTCCGCTCAACTTCTTGCGCCTTTAGGCAAAAAGTTAAACTGCAACAAAGCAAAATAATAAAAGAACGCATGGTCATAGTATTAAGACTAAGGCAAAATAAATTAATAAAGTGGTCATTTTGAGAAAATATTTTTTTCCTAGACTAGGCATGAAAAAGTGTAAGCTTTTGAACCCGAAGGGATGGGAGGCTTACAGACATAGCATCGCTATGGCGTCCCGATAGCTATCGG
>CALDTJ010000630.1 GCA_937924145.1 uncultured Saprospiraceae bacterium | reverse complement strand
CTGGTTTGGACGGTTTCTTTTGCCCTCATTTTCTACCAAAAATTATTTCCGTAGCCCTGCTATGAAAAGAATTTTTGGCAAAAGCTGAGAACAAAATAACCTCGCCCAACTTGACGGATTTATTATTTCGTCGTTACTAAGTATGATAATCTAAAATAAAAAATTAGTATCTTCTTTATGTCTAAAATACCTTAATTTTACGAGCAAAACGCTCGGCATGTATAAATTCTTTCCCATACTTCTTTTTTCAATAAGCCTCCTCTCAAGTATAACTGCCCAAAAAGCAGAACAACTCCTAGTCCACTTCGACAAGAATTTCTACGCCGCAGGTGAAGATGCTTGGTATAGAATTTATTTCAAAAACAAAGTTTCGGAAATTGAAAGTGGGGTTATACATGTTGAATGGCTTTCCCCAAATGGACAAATAATAGAACATCAAAAACTACCCGTTAAAGCTAACTATGCTATTGGGGATTTAGCAATCCCTTACGATTGGTCAGAAGGCAACTATCTGTTTAGAGCTTATACAGCAGCGGGGTTAAACTATGGTAAGGACAATTATTTCCAACAAGTTATCCCTGTTTTTAATTTGGCAGAAACACCTGCAAAAATTAGCGCAGAGGAAAGCAATACATTACCTATTTTAGATAAAAATCCAACATCCGAAAATGATTTAGCAGTTGACCTAATTTTCAATAAAAAGGAATATAAAAAAGGAGAAGAAGTGGAGGTAAAAATTATGGTTAAAGGGAATGAAGGAACTACTAACTTTTCTTTGGCGGTCACTGACGGAAATTACATTTCTAATAAAACTCAACAATATTATAGCAATCCTATTTTAGGAAAAACTTCGTCGAATAGCTCCCTAAGTTATGCACCAGAAAAAGGGATTATGCTACAAGCCAAATTGAATGATGAAAAAGGAGCACCTTTGGACACTCGATTTCTAAGCATCTATAATCAAAGCACTAAAATTTTCTACCAAACTATTGTCAAAGATGGAAATTTAACTTTCCAACTCCCTGATTATCAAGAATCTCAGAACTGGCAAATATTCGATATGAATCCTTTTCACGAGCCAATTCCTAAAATTGTAGCAGCTAAAGGCTTACTTAAAAATACCTATCGAGGACAAAAATTAGTAAGAAATGAAATGGTGGCGAATTATCTATTTTTGCTAAGTAAATTTCGCCAATATAATGAAGTATTTAAAGTAGCGAACCCTGATTATCAAGTTGATTTTCAACAAGAAAAACAAACGATTGAGCCTGATAAATCCTATCTAATGGAGAATTTCAAAGGTTTATCAGATATGAAATCTTTTGCCAAAGAAGTAATCAATGGCGCTAGAGTGGTAGATAATAATGGTTTGCCATCAATAAGGCTACGCTACGCCGAAAAAAATACGCATAATCGACGTTCGCCGTGGTACATGGTCAATGATTGGCTGACCACCGATGAATCTCAAATTTTAAAACTTCCTTTCCGAGATTTTGATCGAATTGATATGTTCAATAGTAAACAGAATATTGGTCAATACCTCGACCCTTCTATGATTAGTCGTGGCTTATTGAGCTTTTATACCAAAGATGGAAAAACACCTAAATCAATCACCCAAAAGGCAAATAATTTAGTATTTGAAGGGTATTACGCTCAGCGTTCTTTTCCCACTTTTGATAAAACCAAAGGCAATCCAGATTTCAGACCTATGATTTACTGGAATCCAAATATTACGACTAACGACCAAGGAGAAGTGACGGTAAAATTCAATCATTCAGATGCTTTAGGAAAGTTCTATATTAAGATCATGGGGGTTGACAAATCTGGGCAAATTGGAAGTGCTACAGGACAGTATTTAGTCGAATTTGAGGTTAATTAGACAACTGAATTTGGATAGCTGATAATTCTTCTAAAATCGTAGTCATTCCTGTCTAAGAAATAGTAGCTTTGCTTTTATTTCTTAGGTGGGAATAACTAAATTACCTTTAATACAACTATTCACTAGATTTGATACAAATTTATTCTACCATATAGACATTTAAGAACATTTAGAGCATCACTTAAATGTTCTTAAATAGTACCTACATGGTAAAAAATTAGTGTAATTGTGTATAATGCTAAATAGTTACCCGTTATCAATCTATAAACAATTGCCAAATCCTTTAAAAAATAGGTTTCTCCTAAAAATAGTAGTCCTCTGTCTGCTTATCACCCAATTCGCTTGTCAAAAAGATAAGGCAGCACCTCTATTCAAATTACTCCCTCCTACCCAAACTGGTATCCATTTCACCAATACGCTCACTGAAAACGATAGTTTAAATATCATTCAATATCTCTATCACTACAACGGTGGTGGTGTAGCTATTGGCGATATTAATAACGATGGATTGTCAGATATTTATTTCTCTGCCAATCAAGAAAACAATCGGTTGTACCTGAATAAGGGTAAAATGCATTTTGAAGATATTACAGAAAAGGCAGGAGTAGCAGGCAATGGCAACTGGTCTACAGGTGTTAGCATGGTCGATATTAATGCAGATGGTTGGTTAGATATTTACGTCTGTCAAGTCGGTAATTATAAGGCATTTAAAGGCAAAAACCAGCTATTTATCAACCAAAAAGACGGAACTTTTAAGGAAATGGCAGCCGAGTATGGTTTAGATCACGAAGGTTTTTCTACTCAAGCTGCTTTTCTAGATTATGACTTGGATGGAGATTTGGATATGTATTTACTCTGTCATTCGGTTCACTCTACCACAGGTTTTCGAGATACCTCTTTGCGCAAAGTCCCTAATTTAGCAGCGGGAGATAAATTATATAGAAATGATTTAGCTACAACAAGTCTTTCCAGCACTTTGAGTGCTGGAAAGACTAAACGGCCATTCACCGAAGTTACCCAACAAGCAGGCATCCTCAACGGCATCAGTGGTTACGGTCTAGGCATAGCAATAGGCGACATCGATCAAAATGGTTGTCCCGATATTTATGTTGGCAATGATTTTCACGAAAATGATTTTCTCTACCTCAATAATTGTGACGGCACTTTTGCTGAAAAATCAACAGAAGTGTTCGGACATACCAGTAAGTTTTCAATGGGGAATGACCTTTCCGATTTTAATAATGATGGCCTACTAGATGTCGTGACGATGGATATGAAACCTGCCGATGAAGTTGTCTATCGAAGTTCCGCAGGTAATGACGATTTTGGGATTTATCAATATAAATTAGGGTTTGGTTATTCGGATCAGTTACCTCGGAATATGTTGCAATTGAATCGGGGCCTTCCTCCCCCTTTAGGCTCGACATTTTCTTCCCCAAAGAAAGCTAGGCGCCTCCAAAGGGGGAAAGACCTCAGTTCTTTAAGGAGCAGAAGTGTCAAAAATGAAAACCAAAAGTCAAAATTTACAACTAAAAACACCAATGAAACCATTTCCCCCTTTGGAGGGGGTCAGGGGGAGGAAACACACAATCCAATAAAATTCTCAGAAATAGGTCAATTAGCAGGAGTTGCAGCAACCGATTGGTCTTGGTCTGCCCTATTCGCAGATTTTGATAATGATGGCTGGAAGGATTTGCATATCTCTAATGGAATCGTCCGCCGCCCTAATGACTTAGATTATTTAAAATATACTTCCAATCAGCAAATTCAAGCCGCAGCTACGGATTTAGAATTAGCAGCACAAATGCCATCAGGAAAAGTATCGAATTTTATTTATAAAAATAACCAACAATCCGCCTTTTGGGATGCGACCCAACAATGGGGATTGGATCGCCCCTCATGGTCCAATGGGGCAGCTTATGCAGACTTAGATAATGATGGCGATTTGGACTTAGTGGTGAATAATATCAATGAGCCTGCTTTTATTTATGAGAATCAAAATCAGCAACAAACGAATGATAACTACTTGACTGTCAAATTAAAAGGCAGTACTAAAAATCCATTTGGTATTGGCACTAAGGTGACCTTTTATAATTATGATCATTTACAATATCAAGAATTTTATCCGACTAGAGGTTGGCAATCTTCGGTAGATTATAATTTACATTTTGGTTTGGGTAAAAATGATTTGATTGATTATCTGGTGGTAGAATGGTGGGATGGCAAAAAAGAATTGGTGGAAAATATTGCGGCTAATCAGATACTTTTATTAGAGTATGAAAATGCTCGCAAAACGGAGATTGAATTATCTGAATTGGACTTAAATCATGTCTTTCGAATGGTTCACATATCTGACACCTCCCACGTATCTGACACCTTCGAGGTGTCAGATACGTACGCTACTGGCTTATCTTTCCAACATCGGGAAAATCGTTTTTTTGATAATAATCGAGAACGCTTAATCCCTCATTTATTGTCAACCGAAGGTCCGAACATAGATGTCTCAGATGTAAATAATGATGGATTAGAAGATGTATTTATCGGAGGGGCAAGTGGACAAAGTGGAGCTTTATTTATACAACAAAAAAATGGAAATTTTATTAAAAATAATCTATCGACTTTTGCAATAAACAGCCAAAACGAAGATACAGACATCGCCTTTTTTGATGCAGATAATGATGGGGATAACGATCTTTATATTGGTAGTGGTGGCAATGAATTTTATGGTCAAAATCCTGCTTTAAAAGACCGTTTGTATTTGAATGATGGAAAAGGAAATTTCACTCAAAAAACAGATGCCTTACCTAATTTTTTCAATCAAACTTCGACTATAAAACCTGCCGATTTTGATAAGGACGGCGACCTAGATCTATTTATCGGAACTCGCTCTATTTCAGTGAATTATGGTAAATCGCCCGATAGCTATTTATTAGAAAATGATGGCAAAGGAAATTTTAAGCATAGTACTTCTATTTTTGAAAAATTAGGAATGGTAACGGATGCTGTTTGGGCAGATATTGATGGTGACCAAGACCTTGATTTAGTAGTTATTGGTGAATGGATGCCTATCAAGGTATTTCTGAACCAAGATGGCACTCTAACCAATCACCAATCACTAATCACCAATCACCACAACGGCTGGTGGAATACTATAGAATCTGCTGATTTTGATAATGATGGAGATGTAGACTTTTTGGTTGGCAATTTAGGATTGAATAGCAATTTACAAGCTACTGAAAAAGAACCTGTTCACCTTTACCTAAAGGACTTGGATAAAAACCTTAGTAATGATCCAATTTTGACTTATTATCGAGATGGAAAAGAATATACTTTTGCTGGCTTGGATGAATTGGGCATGCAATTAACTTATCTAAAAAAGGAATATCGACAATACGATAAATTTGCGAAAAGCGAATTCTTAGAGGTATTTCCAAAAGCAGTTATCAAAGGAGCGAGACAGTTAACTGCTAATAATTTCGCCTCCGTTTATTTGGAAAATGATAATGGTCAGCTAATCCTCAAAGCCTTGCCGAAAGCTGCACAATTTGCTCCAATTCACAGTATCGCTATTGATGATTTTGATAAAGATGGGCACTTGGATGCTATGCTAGGCGGCAACTTTCACGAAATGCAACCTGCTATTGGCAAGATGGATGCGAGTTATGGCACTTTCTTAAAAGGGCATGGCGATGGTACATTTACGACTGTTGAAAATTCGGCTTGTGGCCTATGGTTAAAAGGGCAAATTCGGGATTTAAAGCCTATCCAAATTGGTGGTGAAAAATATGTTATTGCTGGTCGGAATAATGACCATTTGCAATTAATAGAAATAAAATAATTATTCTTTACTAATGTTAGTTACGAAACTTTACCTCCCATTTTGACTACCCTAACTTAAAGGAGTGAATAGACAATGAAAAGAGATTATTGGGAAATTTAGTAACTTCGCAACTTCAACCAACCTTCGTTTCAAAACAACAAATCATTCATAAAGACTTACCTCATGGCAAGTCTCGCCAAAACCTATAAATGAGAAAATTCTCTTTTCTAATTGTATTGATTACCCTATTTTCTTGTTCTAAAAAGGAACAACAACCTACCCTATTTCAATTATTACCAGCTGAAAAAACGGGAGTTAATTTCAGTAATGACTTGACCTACTCGGAAGATTTCAATCCTTATATTTTTAAGAATTTCTTTAATGGTGGCGGTGTGGCTATCGGTGATTTGGACAAAGATGGATTGGCGGATTTGTTCTTTTGTGGCAATATGGTTGATAATAAATTATACCTCAACAAGGGTAATTTTCAATTTGAAGATATTACGGCAAAGGCAGGAGTGGCATCGAAGAATGTTTGGTCAAGTGGAGTCAGTTTTGCCGATGTCAATGGCGATGGTTGGTTAGATATTTATGTTTGTAAATCTGGTAAACCTGGTGGTGAATTGCGTCATAATGAATTATTTATCAGTCAAGGATTAGACGCAAATGGAGAATTACAATTTATAGAACAAGCAGAAGCATACGGAATTGCTGACGAAGGTTTATCGGCCCACGCTGCCTTTTTCGATTATGACAAAGACGGTGATTTGGATATGTATTTATTGAATAATTCACTGCGACCTGTTGGTGGTTTTGATATTCGACCAGGTTTACGAGAAATTCGCGATCCTTTTGGTGGGAATAAGTTGTATCGGAATGAGTTGGTTAGTGAAGGTGAAGGTGCAAGTCCTGCCAGCACTTCGAGTGCTGGCAGGACTCAGCCTATCTTCACCGACGTCTCCGAACAAGCAGGCATCTACGGTAGCAATATCGGCTATGGCTTAGGTGTTACCATCGGCGACGTCAATAAAGATGGCTGGCAGGATCTTCATATCTCTAATGATTTTTTCGAGCGAGATTATTTATACATCAATCAAAAAGATGGAACATTCAAAGAAGATTTGGTGAATCAAATCACAGAAATTAGTGCAGGGTCAATGGGCGCAGACATGGCAGATATAAATAATGATGGCTATCCAGAAATCTTTGTAACCGATATGTTACCCGAAACAGAAGATCGGTATAAATCCAAAATGACTTTTGACAATTGGAGCAAATACCAATTAAATGTACAAAATGGCTATCATCATCAATTTACTAGAAATGTACTGCAATTGAATAATCAAAATGGTACTTTTAGTGAAATTGGGCGACTAGCAGGCGTCCATGCGACCGATTGGAGTTGGAGTGCTTTATTAGCAGATTTAAATAACGATGGTCATAAAGATATTTACGTCACCAATGGTATTTATCAAGATTTGATGGATCAAGATTATATTAATTACTATTCAAATGATCCAAAAATTATTGGGGCAATTCGGAATAGAGAGGAAGGAGCGATCTTAAGGCTGATTGAAAAAATGCCCTCCAATCCAATTCCAAATTATGCTTTTGAAAATAATAAGGATTTAACTTTTTCAAAAAAAACGGTCGATTGGGGATTAGCAACACCTAGTTTTTCCAATGGTGCCGCTTATGGGGATTTAGACAATGATGGAGACTTAGATTTGGTGGTCAACAACTGCAATATGCCCCCTTTTATTTATGAAAACCGAGCCGATACTTTATTGAATAACAATTATTTAGCGATAAAATTAGAGAGTGCTAGAGCCAATACAAATGTCCTTGGCGCACAGGTGACGCTTACTGCTGGTAATCAAACTTTTTACCAAGAATTAGTAACGAGCAAAGGCTTTCAATCATCGGTTGATTATAAATTAAACTTTGGTTTAGGTACTATTCAACAATTGGATAAGGTCGAAATCAAATGGCCTAAAGGAAATTTCACTATTTTAGAGAACGTGCCAACGAACCAATTACTCGTATTAAAAGAGGCGGACGCCAATGGAAAAATAGTCCCTTCCGTACCATCAACTTCCACGCCTTTATTGACAAAAATGGAGGATAACCAACCCATCAATTTTAAACATAAAGAAAATAATTTTAGTGATTTTGATAGAGATCGACTATTACACCAAATGGTTTCTACCAGTGGTCCAAAAATCGCTAAAGGAGATGTCAATGGAGATCAACTAGAAGACGTTTTTATTGGAGGAGCATCAGGTCAAGCAGGTGCCTTATTTATCCAACAAACTGATGGGCAATTCATCAGTACCAATCAAAATATTTTTGCAAAAAGTCAAAAATCAGAAGATACAGATGCCCTATTTTTTGATGCTGATGGTGATGGTGACCAAGACTTATATGTTGCCAGAGGTAGCAATGAATTCAAGGGCTTAGCACCCGAATTAATTGATCGTTTATATGTCAATGATGGAAATGGTAACTTCACTCAATCTCCGCAACGCTTGCCGCTTAATAATCAAACGGTCAGTAGTTCTTGTGTGCGGGCGAGCGATTTTGACCAAGATGGGGATCTAGATTTATTTGTTGGTGTTCGTTTGAAAACGGGCGTCTATGGTGTGCCTGTCAGTAGCTATTTATTGGAGAATGATGGCAAAGGAAATTTTACAAACATTTCTAAAACGAAAGCACCTGAATTAGCCCAAATTGGGATGGTGACCGATGCTATTTGGGCAGATATAGACAATGATAAAGAGGAGGATTTAATCGTAGTTGGCGATTGGATGCCTATTAAGATCCTAAAGAATCAAAATGGCGTATTAACCAACCACCAATCACCAATCACTAATCACCAATCCAGCGGTTTCTGGAATTGTCTGCAAGCAGGAGACTTCAATGAAGATGGTCAAGTCGATTTTGTCATTGGTAATCATGGTTTAAACTCTAGATTAAAGGCAAAGGAAAACGAACCCATCAGCATGTACGTCAATGATTTTGATAAAAATAGAAGTGCTGAGCAAATTATTTCTGTTTACAATGAAGGGCAGTCTTATCCCCTTCCTTTACGCCACGATTTAGTGATGCAATTGCCAAATTTAAAAAAGAAGTACTTGCTCTACGAAAGTTACAAAGGACAACAAGTCAAAGATATTTTTGATGAAAAACAAGTACGTACCTCGGCTAAATCTGAAGTACATACTACGGCAACTAGTATACTGCTGAGTAATGGCGATGGCGCTTTCGATTTAGTCTCTTTACCTATAGCCGCACAGCTCGCTCCCGTTCATGGAATTCTAGTAAATGACTTAGATGAAGATGGACATTTGGATCTAATAATGGGTGGTAATTTTCATAATTCTAAACCTGAGATTGGTATTTATGATGCAAGTTATGGTTTAGTTTTACAAGGGGATGGTAAGGGTAATTTTCAGTCTTTATCAGCTATGGAATCTGGTCTAAAAGTCAAAGGCGAAATTCGGGATATAGAAAGTTTACAGGTTGGAAATGAGGGGGTTATATTAATTGGACGGAATGATGATTCGTTGGTTTTGTATAGAAAAAAAAGATAGTTTCGTTTTACTATTTTCGATTGGCTCTCGGTTTTCTACCATGTTTTTTCTTGTAAGTCTCGATATATTGGTCTTCTATGTCCTCTGCTTTTTTGCGACCTTTAATCCCTCGTAAAATAATTTTTCCGTAAAACCTTGCCCATCCTACAATTGCATTAAACAAGGCTAATTGTCTACGCAATCTGTCAGATAAATCGTCATTTCCAATCGGATCAGAACTAATCCCATATTTTACTATATCCTCATCCGTTTTATCTAATATGGCATAAAGATGATGGTCTAAATCATTATCGTGGGCATTTCGATGCTTTTTCATAGATTAACCTAATAAATTAGCAAGAAAATCTCTATTGTTCCACCCCTTCGTATTCGCAAAAGTTTCATAAATATAGGCTGGAATATGTTCGTATGGTTGATTTGTCTTTTTAGAATAAGCTCGACTAGCAAGACTTAATATTGGCTCAAAAGTTTTATTTTTTATCATTGCAGATGGATCAACCATTATTTTTTCAAAATACTTCTTTCCCTGCGCTACTATCATACATCGAGCATACAAAAATCCATCTACTGAAAAAGACTGCTCTTCCCCTTTATACGCATTTTTACCAGTATTTTCGGCGATCTCCTGCTGATCCAACGTAAATAATTTCTCCGATAAAATATCATCAAAGCATTTGATTTTATCAGTCGATAGCTCACTCAATTTGTTGACCACAGGTGCTGTAATATGCTCATACTTTGTTTTCTTCCAATCTAATAAACTAATGATTTTCCAGAATTCTACATCTGACAAAGCATTAGATTTTTTTGGAAACCAAATAGCAATCTCTTGTTCTTCATCGACCACTTGTTCTTGAAGTTTCCTAAGGTACTCCTTATTTAAATCTTTCAGTTTTACACGATGTATAGTCATAGAAAAATCAAATTTTATTTTTTGTATCTATACAAATATAACTAAAATAACTTAGAATTGGCATCATCTTGATCAAGGCCATTTTACTCTACCTCAAATACCTGCATCCGCTCATTATTCTTAGCCACCAAAATCAACTCTTTTCCTCCTACATTTATCGTCTCAATATCACGCACCTGCCCTATCGTAGAAAAACCTGAATCTTTCGCCAATATCTCTTCAAAAGTACCATCACCATTGCCTTTTAGCCACAATCCATAGTTCGCATCATAACGGCCTACTTCTGGTTTTACGCCATACAAATTACCCCCTAGCAAAATATCTAAGTTGCCATCTTTATCTACATCCTGTACTAGTAAGCCATAGGTAGGCGATAATTGGGCTGATTTAGGTAATTCTTTTAGAGTAAAAGTACCATCGCCATTATTGATGGCTAAAGAAGTTGCTAATTGGTAGAGTTCTTTCTTT
>CALDTJ010000629.1 GCA_937924145.1 uncultured Saprospiraceae bacterium | reverse complement strand
ATCGATAACAGAAGAAGTTGAAGTATTAATGCGCGATGCTGCGCTGATAGGCTGCTGTAAAGTAACGACACAAGGTGCAATTCTGGCTGTAAACGCACTATTCTGTGCGGCACTAAAACCTGGCTTTAGGGTAATTTCTTGCTCCGCCATAAATAGAACAGATGTATTTGTCAACACTTGCCCATTAGAAGTGATCGTGTTGGAGGTAATGTAATCTCCACCAGCAATGGTGTTAGCCAAACTCAAATCAGCTATTGGGCCACAAGCCACTGCCTCTAGCACTTTGATGTAATCTAAACTGATAAAAGTCAAATTACAATTGCTCGCTGAAGTGGTCGTCAAAGAAACTGTATAATCCCCAACCGCCGCATAGGTGTGCGTTGCCACCATGTCGGTAGAAGTGTTGCCATCTCCGAAACTCCATAGATAACTGGTACTAGCATTCATTTCTGTTGGGGTAAAGGTTACCGTTTGTGATTGCTTGGCGGGCATGATATTGTCCGCACTAAAGGTAGCCACCGTAGCTTGACCAACGGTGATCGTCTCCACTTTTGCATCGGAGAAACAAACACTATTTAATACGGCAATCGCTTTAACATCTTGCGTCTGCTGCACATTATTGAGGGTCAGCGTCGCACTATTACCCAATAACAAATTATTCTGGGCATCATACCAATTGAACGATGCCGTAGGAAATTGAGCGTTATTGGCTGTCAATGTTATCGCATCACCAGGACAAATGGGCGTAATTCCGCTTACAGTTGGTTGTGTAATCGTCCCACCTTTATTCTCAACTATAATCGTTTTAACTACAGGTATATTTCTGGTATCGGTCACGGTGACCATATAGGTTCCTGCTAATAAGTTTTCTACTCGACTTTCCGTTTCTGTATCGCTGTGACTCCAAGAATAAGTCGGCGATAATGCACCAACAGGACTTACTTCAATAAATCCAGTATTATCCGCACCACATAAAACATCTTGTTTTTGGACGGTTATCGGGAATAAAGCCACCTCGATTGGATATGGTTCATTGAATAAACCAACGCCTAAAGCACCAATTTCGTTAGCTCCCAATGCTAAACTTAGGGTTTCGTCAATTTCATAAACAACATTCTGTGCTGAGTTATAATAATACAAGGTATACTCTTCATTAGTGGAAACTCCTCCAATCATAAAACTCACAATCGGTCGATTTACCTCACTCACCATTTCTACTTGACCGACTCCTCGTAAATCGTTGCCCACAAAAGCGGCTACTAAGTCATTGGTATTCGCAGAAACATTTCCATTAAATAAAATTTCTCCTACGACCGCAATGTTGAACTGGTAATTAAAATTAGCGATTGTCCAAGTCGTTTCATCAAATGGATCTGCGGGGGCACGACTACTTGCAGTCAATTTCCCTTCTTCTTCATTTCTAAATGGATTACCTGACGGATAATTCAAAATACCACCCACCGCATTATTAATATTGATTTTATAAGCATCGTAAGGTCGAAGTTCAGCTAAAGAACCCGTCCAAGTAGCATTATTGTATTGAGCAAAAGGTGCCGTATTGTCCTGTCGAATCGTTTTAATCACATCACCATCCGTCACACCAAGAACATTTAAAGTAGGATTGATTGGCAGCTTTTCAGACAGTTGATACCCCACCCAATTCCAACCTTCTTGCAACTGCGTATTTTCAATGGTAACGGGTGTCCCTACTGCTCTCAAAGTATCAGGGCCATTTTCCAGATAGATTAAATAGCCTTCTTTTTTAGAAATGGTTTCTAAGGCTTGATTGCCTGCCGCAATCCAGCCTGTTCCTTCTGTGTATTTGGCAAATTTATTACCCGTTTTTATTTGATCCCCTTCACTCACTTTCTTTAATGATTTTAACCAATTATCGACACTGTTATCCGCTAAAGTGGTGTTGACAGAAAACCAAGTCCACCCTTGATTCAATGGAATGTAGTTGGCTAAATCTTTCGTTTTATCGATTGTCAACACTTCGGGGTTGGTCGTTGAGCCAATAAATTCATCAATTTTAAAGAAAATGGTCTCGAGTGGAAAAGCGTCATATTCTAGCCCTGCACTAGCATCCCAAACCCTAAACTCTAAAATTTTCTGCGCTTGTTCGTCTAAAATATCTCCAAAAATGGTTAAGTAGGCCACATGAAAATCGCCCGCTCGCTGAACGCTTGCCACTCCTCGGATTTCGTTATCTATCCAAACGCTAATAATATCTAAGGAATCGGTACTTAGTGTTTGTTCCGTGCTAAAACGGAAATTAGATACGAGGTTCATGTTATCCGTAAATTCGTTGGCATTCACCACCCATTCTGGCGATTCTGCTACTACTTTTACTTTGATAATTAATTGTGGATCTCTTGCTTGCCCAATCACATTTAGGCTCAAGGTATCGGCATATTCTCCTACTTCTAAATTTCGGGCATCTATTCCAAATGCGACATCTTGTCCTACATTTGGTACGTTGACCCCATTTGGAAAACTTAACCATGAGGTTCCTTTACCCGCCAAAGTGCCACTCACTACAAAATTGGTACTGTTGAAAAGTGGAACGTCAATCGTAGTTTGTGTCCCTTTGTACATTTCAATACTAATTACCTCCTGCGTCCAATACAGCGGATGAGTAATCACCAAGAATTTCCAACGGATCGTATCTGAAACATTGCCGCTTAAATCTTCTACATTCGCCAATATCACTTCTAAAGAATCTCCGTCGTAATTTTCCATCGGCAAATCCGTAGTGATAATCAGTTTATTATTCAGACAAACAATTTTTGCGGGTACTGCTTGGTCATTGGCTAAATTGGTCACAAAGAAACTCGTATCCAAAAATTCGGAATTTCCAAACAAGGAACAATCTACATTTTTATTAAAACTAACCGATATTTCATCGCCCTCTATCCACTGCCCATCGGCAGGTTGTGGCGTTCCAAATAATTGAATATTCTCTCGATCAATTCGCCCCGTTATGACATTTGAAAAAGTCTCTACTTCTATATCCTTACAAAGCACGACCGCACGCACCTCATAATCGCCATCTGGAATGTCTAAATCGGTAATATTCCAAACGTAATCATAGGTGGGTACTCTCCCCGTTTCTCCAAAATTCTGATCGTTGTAAAAATCTAATTCCGCTTGACTAACCGTGGAAGTATCCATCGTTGCCCAATCATCGCCAGTATCTAATCGACGATATTCAAATCGTAAATCGGTGAAATTTTCATTGGAAGGATCGTAATCTCTTACCCCAATTCGTAATTCTTCTTTATCGGCAATATTTGTAACATCTCGGGCATTGATAATCCAATTATTTTCTGGTGTTACAATGGAAACATCACTACACGGAGAACGGAAATAAGTATTGATGGTCACAAATTTTGCCTCTCCCACAAACTCAATAGGCGTGCCATCTACACAATAAGGAACAATTCCAATTCGAATTCCTTCGTGTTGATATTGGATAAACCCTCTTTGTACCGTAAGCGGCAATATCAAGGGTACGCCAGGTGAGGTATCAAAGATCGTTTGACTACCCAATAAAGTACTTCCTAATCGAACAAAAGCCCCACCTGGGTTACTCTGATTGTCTAAAAATACTTGATAATCTCTTACACTTTCCCCAAAAGGATTATTATTAGTCAATTGCACATAGTAGGTAGCGGTCCCATCTGGATCAATGTTTCTTTGAGAAAATTCTGTTCCCAAGGAGGTACCAGTTTCGATATCAAAAAGCTGAATATCCACATTATCTCGGGTAATTGCCCCCGTCTCTATAGGGCAACTTGTTCGCCCTCCCAAAAGAGAAAAATAAGGCGTATGATTATGAGTTGCCCCTTGAATGACAGTTACACTGTATTGGTCACCAATGCCTTCCGTATCATCATCAAAAAGATGGTAACTAATGTCTACTGTATTTTCTTCGGCGTATTCGTGGGTTTCGGATTCTTCGTAGGAATACTCCACTACTGCTCCTAATTTACCTTCTAC